>JBJTXC010000339.1:0-6727 GCA_046082065.1 Burkholderiaceae bacterium | reverse complement strand
GCACCGGTATTTACGACTACGTTGCCAATGCAGTCGCACCGGAGTATTCGATCGGCGGCCAGGTGTGGATACAGCTTCAGGCTGTGCTCACGACGGTGATCTGGTCGGGCCTGGTGGCGTTCATTGCATACAAAGCCGTCGACATGGTCATTGGCCTGCGTGTCACGGAAGAGGAAGAGCGCGAGGGTCTGGATATTTCCAGCCACGGCGAATCCGCTTATCACGGTTAAACTCCCCGCAGGACGGGCTCGCAAGAGCCCAAATTGAGCGCCCTCTCACGAGGGCGTTTTTTTATTCCGTTAGAATCTAGCCCCCTGCGCTCCGCGCGCGCCGCGAATTCACAAGGTTCTACATGGTTCCCCATCTGGTTACGGCCCTGAATGGCCCGTTACTCGAACTCGAGAAAAAGATTCTGGATGCAACGCCTGCGATCGAGCGCTGGTTTCGGCTTGAGTGGCAAGAGCACACGCCGCCGTTTTACTGCTCGGTCGATATTCGTAATTCCGGTTTCAAGCTGGCACCGGTCGATACCAACTTGTACCCCGGTGGCTTCAACAATATTGCGCAAGAGATGCTGCCGCTGGCGGTTCAAGCGGCGATGGCCGCTATTGATAAGTACTGCCCGGATGCGCGCAACTTGCTGTTGATTCCCGAGCGACACACGCGCAATACGTTTTACTTGCAAAACGTTGCACGCTTGATTCAAATTTTCCGGCAGACTGGATTGAATGTTCGCCTGGGCACTTTATCGGAAGAGATCAAGAGTCCCACGACCTTGGATCTGCCGGATGGCGGTACGCTGACGCTAGAGCCTTTGGTGCGTTCGTCGAATGGACGTCGACTTGGACTGAAAAATTTCGACCCGTGCACCATTCTGCTCAACAATGATTTATCCGCCGGCATCCCTTCGATACTTGAGGGATTGCACGAGCAAACCCTGCTGCCACCTTTGCATGCAGGCTGGGCGATACGTCGCAAGACCAATCATTTCGCTGCGTACGATGAAGTCGCGAAAAAATTCGGCAAGCTGATTGATATTGATCCGTGGATGGTGAATCCGTATTTCGCAAAATGCGGCAGCGTGAATTTTCATGAGCGCACGGGTGAGGAATGTATCGCGCAAAACGTGGATGCGGTGCTTGCAAAAATTCGCAAGAAATACAAAGAGTATGGCATCAAAGAAGCGCCATTCGTGATCGTCAAGGCTGATGCAGGTACCTACGGCATGGGCATCATGACGGTACGCGATGCATCCGAAGTCAAAGACTTGAACCGCAAGCAGCGCAACAAGATGGCGGTGATCAAAGAAGGGCTTGAGGTCAGCGACGTGATTGTGCAAGAAGGTGTGCACAGCTTCGAGCACATCAATGAATCTGTCGCCGAGCCGGTGGTGTACATGATCGACCGTTACGTGATCGGCGGGTTTTATCGCGTTCACGCCGAGCGTGGCGTTGATGAAAACCTGAATTCGCCCGGCGCGCATTTTGTGCCACTGGCGTTTGCACAGCAGCATTCATTGCCTGATCTGGGTGCCAAGCCGGGCACGGCAGCGCCCAACCGTTTCTATATGTACGGTGTGGTCGCGCGCTTGGCATTACTGGCGGCGTCGCTGGAAATCGAGCGCACCGATCCCAACCCCGAGGTGTACTAAGTACTCCCGCGTCGCATGAGAATCGCTTTCGCTTGCGACCCACTGTCCGGCTTCAATCTGAAGAAGGACTCCACCTACGCGATGATGCGTGAGGCTAGCGCACGCGGTCACGCGCTGCATGCCTTTCAGCACACGGACATGCTGATTCGCGATGGTCAAGTCAGGGTCAACGCCGAGCAAATCTCGCTGACGGGTGAGGTGGGTGCGTGGTATCGCGTCGAGCAGCATGCGCAGCAATCACTGAACGAGTTTGATGTGGTGATAGAACGTACCGATCCGCCATTCACCATGGAGTATGTGTACGCGACGCATCTAATGGAGCTGGCCGAGACGCAAGGCGCGCGCGTGCTGAATCGCCCGGCAGCGATTCGCAATCACAATGAAAAACTGGCGATCACGGGGTTCCCGCAATTTACTGCGCCCACGCTGGTGAGCAGCGACCCAAGCCATTTGCGCGCCTTTCATGCCGAGCACCGCGACATCATCTTGAAACCACTCGATGGCATGGGGGGCATGGGCATCTTTCGGGTGCGTGATGATGCGATGAATCTCGGCGCCATCATCGAGACACTGACCGATGATGGCCGTCGTACCATCATGGCGCAGCGCTACATTCCAGAGATCGTGCAGGGCGACAAGCGCGTGCTGCTGATTGATGGTGCGGTGGTGCCGTTTTGTCTGGCCCGAGTACCCCAAGCAGGCGAGGTCAGAGGCAATCTGGCCGCCGGCGGCACCGGGATTGCGATGCCTCTATCCGAGCGCGAGCGCGAGATCGCCGAGACATTGGCGCCGGTCCTGCGGGCACGTGGCCTGATGCTGGTAGGATTGGACATCATTGGTCAGTACCTCACCGAAATCAACGTCACCAGCCCGACCTGCTTTCAGGAGATCATGCAGCAGACCGGTTGCGACGTCGCTGGCATGTTCATCGATGCGCTTGAGCGCGGTGCCGCCTGACCAGCAAATCATTTCTTCTCACTTGTTGGAATACCCATGGTCGGCATTCTGTTACTGACGCATGCGCCGCTTGGGCAGGCATTCATCGCCGCCGCGAGTCATGTTTTTCGCGCGCCACCGGCACAGCTTGAAGCGATCGATGTCGTCGCTGATCAAAACCCGGATGAGGTGCGCTTGCTGGCACAGGCTGCCATCGAGCGTATCAACGATGGTGGCGGCGTGTTGGTGATTACCGATGTGATGGGCGGCACGCCCGCCAACTGTACCCTGCAATTATGTGTGCCCGGCGAAGTCGAAGTGATTGCCGGCATCAGTTTGCCGATGCTGCTGCGTGCCATCACCTACCGCCATGAAGCGCTCGATGTCGTTCTCGAAATGGCGTTGGCGGGTGGCCAAAATGGCGCCTGTCGTGTGGATGGTCGAGTGAAACTGGCGTCTACCTGAGTAATCCAAACACCAAACATCATGATCAGCAGAGACATAGAAATTATCAACAAACTGGGCTTGCACGCACGCGCCTCGGCCAAGCTGACGCAACTGGCGGGAAAGTATCAGAGCGAAGTCTGGATGACTCGCAACCAGCGTCGCATTAACGCTAAATCCATCATGGGTGTGATGATGCTGGCGGCCGGCAAAGGTACCCATGTCACCATCGAGACCGAAGGGCCCGATGAGCAAGAATGCATGGATGCGTTAGTGCAGCTGATCGAGTCACGTTTCGGCGAGCGCGAGTAACAGGCACATGGCGTCATTCACGCTACACGGCATCCCGGTCTCGCGAGGTATCGCGATTGGTCGGGCGCATCTGTTGCGACCCGCCGCGCGCGAAGTCAAGCACTATCTGGTTGCAGAAGAGCGGGTCGAGGCCGAAGTAGAACGCCTGAGCAGTGCGATCGAAGCAGTGAACCAGGAGTTGCGCAACCTACGGCGCGATCTACCGGCGGATGCGCCCGCTGAATTGGGTGCGTTCATCGATGTACATGCGCTGATCTTGTCTGATCCAATTGTGTCTGAAGAACCGCTGCGCATGATACGCAGCCGCCACTACAACGCTGAGTGGGCATTGCTGTCACAGATTGATGCGTTGTCGGCGCAGTTCGATGAGATTGAAGATGCTTACCTGCGCGAGAGAAAAAATGACATTCGTCAGGTCGGCGAGCGTGTACTCAAAGTATTGACTGGCTCAGCGCAGTCGTTTCCTGGGGTGCCCACAGTATCAGCGGATCAGGCTGTGGCGCAGATGATTGTGGTGGCACACGACATCTCGCCGGCCGACATGCTGCAGTTTCGAGATCGCACTTTTGTCGGATTCGTCACTGACCTCGGTGGACAGAACTCGCATACTGCGATCGTTGCACGTAGTCTGGACATACCGGCGGCCGTCGGCATGTCAAATGCATCCGCGCTGATCGGCGACGATGACTGGGTCATCATCGACGGTGACGCGGGCACCGTGATTGTTGATCCGGCACCTATCGTGCTGGAGCAATACCGCGAGTTGCAGGCGCAATTACAGCGCGAAAGAAAAAAACTCGGCAAGCTGAAGAAAACCCCGTCCATTACTCGTGACGGCACATTCATTCATTTGCTCGCCAACATCGAATTGCCTGAAGACTGTGCCGGCGCCTTGGACGCTGGCGCTGCGGGCGTCGGCTTGTTTCGCTCTGAATTTTTATTCATGGGCCATAGTGGTCAAGCCTCGCGCGCGCCGTCCGAAGATGAGCAATTCGAGTCTTACCGCAAAGCTGTCATCGCCATGAAGGGCCGGCCGGTCACCATACGTACCCTCGATGTCGGTGCAGACAAGCCGCTCGATCAAGATGAAGAGACCGCGCTGAACCCGGCACTTGGTTTGCGCGCGATTCGATATTGCTTATCCGAGCCACAACTGTTCCTGACCCAGTTGCGGGCCATCTTGCGTGCTTCGGCTTACGGACCGATCAATTTGTTGATTCCCATGCTGGCGCACGCCTTCGAGATTGATCAGACGCTGGCCATGATTGATCAGGCCAAGCAGCAGCTACGCGATGGCAAGAAAAAATTCGATCAAGGAATCAAGATCGGCGCGATGATCGAGATTCCGGCGGCGGCACTGACGCTGCCCTTGTTCATCAAGCGACTGGATTTTCTGTCGATCGGCACCAACGATTTGATTCAGTACACGCTGGCGATTGATCGCGTTGATCATGAAGTTGCGCATCTGTATAACCCGCTGCATCCCGCGGTGCTGCAGTTGTTGTCGATGACGATCTCGGCCGGCGCCAAAGCCGGTGTGCCGGTCGCGGTTTGTGGTGAGATTGCGGGCGATACTAAGCTCACCCGGCTGTTGCTTGGTATGGGCCTGCGTGAATTTTCCATGCATCCGGCGCAGCTGCTCGCGGTCAAGCAAGAGGTACTGAATAGTGATCTCGGGCTAATTGAGCCAGCCGCGAAAAAGGTACTCAAGGTCTATGAGCCGAGCGCGATCGCCGAGGCGATGGAGAAGCTCGGTAAGCTTTGAGTAAAAGCCAAGCACTAGCCCGCGCTGGGGCGATCGCCAACAAGAAGATAATGGCATGACTGGGCCCCAGCCTGCGCTGGGGCGATCGCCAACAAGTCGGCGGTCGTTTGACGGGCCATGCTGCTTTCGTTATCCTTCGCCCATTGCGCCGATTTGATCTTAGCTTGCGGGCGCGCGGGAACTCCCCGAACAAATACGGCTAAAGCGAGCTCGAGTCGAAACGAGTCCAGCCCGATAGCCAGTGCTCTCGGGCTTTTTTATTGGCTGTTTGCGATGCAATCCATAGGTCACGTCACACCACAATCCATGCACTTTGGCGAACCGCTCAAACTACAGAGCGGCGCCTCGTTGGCCGAGTACACCTTGGTGTACGAGACCTACGGCACCTTGAACGCCGACGGTTCAAACGCGGTGCTGGTCTGTCATGCCTTGAACGCCTCGCACCATGTCGCCGGTACCTACGAGGGCAAGCCCAAGAGCGAGGGCTGGTGGAACAACATGGTCGGGCCCGGCAAGGCGCTTGATACCAATCGTTTCTTTGTCATTGGCGTCAACAACCTCGGTTCGTGTTTTGGCTCGACCGGCCCCATGCACACCAACCCTGCCACCGGCAAGCCGTATGGCGCGAGCTTTCCGGTGGTGACGGTGGAAGATTGGGTGCATGCGCAGGCGCGACTGGCCGACCGGCTCGGCATACAAAAATTTGCCGCGGTGATGGGTGGCTCACTCGGTGGCATGCAGGCGATGGCATGGAGCATGTTGTACCCTGATCGCATCGCTCATAGTCTAGTGATTGCCTCTACACCCAAGCTGTCGGCACAAAACATTGCGTTTAATGACGTTGCGCGGCAAGCGATTTTGACTGACCCGGATTTTCATGCCGGTGATTTTTATGCGCATGGCGTGGTACCGAAACGCGGCTTGCGGGTGGCGCGCATGATAGGTCATATTACTTACCTGTCAGACGATGACATGGCAGAAAAATTCGGCCGTGATTTGCGCAATGCCGAGTATCAGTTCAGCTACGGCGTTGATTTCGAAATCGAGTCTTACTTGCGTTACCAGGGCGATAAATTTTCCGAGTATTTTGACGCCAACACCTATTTGTTAATAACCAAAGCGCTGGATTATTTTGATCCGGCCCGTGCGCACAACGGTGATCTGGGTGCGGCCCTGGCAAATACGCAGGCTGAGTTTCTGGTGGTGTCATTCACCACCGACTGGCGTTTTGCGCCTGAGCGCAGCCGCGAAATCGTGCAAGCACTGGTGAACCAGCGGCGCCGTGTCACTTACGCCGAGATCGATGCGCCGCACGGCCATGATGCTTTCCTGCTGGATGATGTGCGCTACATGGGCGTGGTGCGAGCCTACTACGACAAGATCTGGCGTCACTTGCAATCCACTGCTCCGCGAAAGCAGAGGGAGGTTGCATGATCATGCCGTCCATCAGTGGTCTGCGTGCCGACCTGGCCTTCATTGCACACTGGGTGACCCCGCATTCACAGGTGCTGGATCTGGGTTGTGGCGACGGCGCCATGCTGCAATATTTGCAGCATGAAAAGCAATGCAGTGGTTACGGTGTCGAGATTGATGACGACAAGATTCCGCGTTGCGTCGAT
>JBJTXC010000338.1:0-3448 GCA_046082065.1 Burkholderiaceae bacterium | reverse complement strand
TGTTCCTGAACGAGACTGCGAAGTACGCGCATGTATTCCTGCCCGGTTCTTCTTTCCTTGAGAAAGATGGCACCTTTACCAACGCCGAGCGTCGTATCTCGCGCGTAAGAAAAGTGATGCCACCCAAGACAGGTTATTCGGATTGGGAGGTGACGCAGTTGCTCGCCAACGCCTTGGGTTACGAGATGAACTATTCGCATCCGTCGGAGATCATGGCGGAGATTGCTTCGCTGACGCCAACCTTCACTGGCGTGACCTACGAGAAAATCGACAAGCTCGGCAGCATACAGTGGCCTTGCAATGAGAACACGCCGGAGGGTACGCCGATCATGCACGTCGAGCAGTTCGTGCGTGGCAAGGGCCGCTTCATGATCACCAAGTACGTGCCGACCGATGAAAAAATCACGCCACGTTTCCCGCTGATACTCACCACTGGACGCATCCTGTCGCAGTACAACGTCGGCGCACAAACGCGCCGTACCGAAAACTCGCGCTGGCATAGTGAAGATCGCATCGAGATTCACCCGCACGATGCCGAAGAGCGCGGTATTCGCGAGGGCGATTGGGTGGGTATCGACTCGCGTTCCGGCCAGACGGTGCTGCGCGCCACTATCACCGAGAATGTGCAACCGGGGGTGGTCTACACCACCTTCCACTTCCCGGAATCAGGTGCCAACGTGATCACGACGGATAACTCGGATTGGGCTACCAACTGCCCAGAGTACAAAGTGACTGCGGTGCAGGTGATGCCGGTGACCCAGCCTTCCGAGTGGCAGCAGAACTATGAACGCTTCAATCGCGAGCAACTGGAGTTGGCCAAGCTCGAGGGCTGATCAGAGCGACAGCAGAGCTTAGCGCGATATCGCCATGGAACACGGCCCCGGCGCAGAGGCTTTGAGCAGCGGTGCCGACACATTGAAGCAGGTGTCGGTGCTGCGCTGGCGTGATGGCGTGTCGGTGCAGGGTGAAGATCGTGTCGCGGTCGAGTTGCCGGTGGGCTTGGAGTTCAACGGTATCTCGCATGCAGTGATGCTGGCCTCACCCGCAGACTTGGAAGATTTTGCGCTCGGCTTCTCGCTCTCTGAAGGCATCATCGCGAGCCCCGCTGAGTTCTACGGCTGCGATATCGAGCCGCGCGACGAAGGCTGCTTAGTCAAGATCGAGATTGCCAGCGAACGATTTGCCGCGCTCAAGCAGCGCCGCCGTAATCTTGCCGGCCGCACCGGTTGCGGGCTGTGCGGCACCGAGGCGTTGGAGCAAGTCGCACGCGAATTGTCACCGGTGCAGCAAAGCGCTGCGATCGCCCCCTCGGCACTGATGGCGGGCATGCGCGCGATGCAATTGCGCCAGCCCATGCAGCAGCAAAGTGGTGCCACCCATGCAGCAGCCTGGCTGGATGATGCGGGGCAGCTGGTGTGTGTGCGTGAAGATGTGGGCCGTCACAACGCGCTGGATAAATTGATTGGTGCATTGTCTCGACAGAAAATTGATTTTTCTCGTGGGGCTTTGTTGCTGACCAGTCGCGCCAGCTACGAGATGGTGCAAAAAGCGGCCACCATGGGCATCGGCACCATTGCCGCGATCTCCGCGCCGACCAGTTTTGCAGTTGAATTAGCTGAACGTGCAGGCGTCGCACTGATTGGTTTCATGCGTGACACCTCGTATGTGGTGTACGCCCATGCAGAGCGATTTAAAACGGAGTAATGTGATGGAAACCCAGCAGCTGGTAAAAATGGCGAATCAGATCGGTGCTTTTTTTGAAGATATGCCGGATCGTGAACAAGCCAAGACTGATATCGCGAATCACCTGAAAAAATTCTGGGATCCACGTATGCGTAAAAGCATCGTGCAGAAAATGGACGGCGGCGAAGCGAATGACCTGAGCCCGATGGTGAGGGAAGCGATCGACGCTAACCGCAACTTACTTGTTTAGAACCTATCTATTTAGGCCGCTTGCGGCGTTGGCAGCTCGCTAATCCAGAAACTGGACAGCCGGCCCGGTCGCTAAATACTCCCCCTCGGTCGGGTGCTGCTCAGTGCGCACCATACCGCGCGCGATGAAGTTCGGATGATGCAGCGCTTCTTCCGGTGACAGCACCGGTGTCACGCAACAATCGGCGGGTTCAAACAATGCATGCCATTCAGCTTGCGTGCGGCTGGCGAAGATGGCGGCGAGTTGATCACGAACCGACATGGCCTCATCACTCCCTACCACTTGCCCATGCGCCCAGTGCTGCGTCTTCAGATCAGGACGTTGAATCACCTCGCATAAGCCTTGCCAGAATTTGAGCTCAAGCGCGCCGACTGCCATGTAACGATCATCGCTGCAGCGATAGATGTTGTAGCAGGGCAGGCCACCGGTTAAAAAATCACGCGCGGGTGGTGCGGCATGCCCAACGTGATTCACTGCAAAGAGTGGCATCAAGTGATGCGCGAATACTGCATCGGTCATCGATACATCGACGAAGCGGCCGGGCTTACCCATCTTCACTGCGAGCAGCGCGGCCAGAATGCCTTGCACTGCGCTGAGCGCGCCACCGAGCAGATCGCCGATTTGGAGATTGCTGATCACGGGTCTACCGGTTTCATCCGCCATTTGAGCGAGCATGCCGGCATAGCCAATGTAATTCAGATCATGCCCTGCTTGTTGCGATAGTGGACCGGTTTGGCCATAACCAGAAATGGCGCACATGACCAACGAGGGCTTACGCGCTTTGAGTACGTCCCAACCCAGGCCGAGCCGCTGCATCACGCCCGGACGAAAGCTTTCAATCACCACATCAGCGTTATCCACCATCGATAAAAAAGTTTGATGGTCTTCTGGCTGCTTGAGATCGAGATGCATGATGTGTTTGCCACGATTTACCGCAATGAACATTTGCGACAGCTCGCGCCTTACGTGCATCATCGTGCGCGCATAATCACCGGCCCCTTTATCTTCGATCTTGATAATCGTGGCGCCCATATCGGCCAGATGCATAGTCGCGACCGGGCCCGGCAGCAGCCGGGTCAGGTCGAGTACGGTGATGCCAGCCAGCGGTGACTGGGTGGGCGAGGGCGGGTTGGCGCTGGGGCTGGGATTGGCGCTTGAGTGAACGCCAAAATTCGGGGATGGGGTCGCAGGTGGGGTCATGCCGAGATTATGCTTCAAACCTCGGCAGTGACGTATTCAGCGGTTAAGCTATGCAGTCTTTCGCTCTTTCGAGGGCGGCGCATCGGGCGCCTCCTGCTCCGCCGGCCTTTTACGTCCAATCGCACCCGGTGGCAGCTCTGCCGCTGTCGGCTGTGGTGGTTTGGGCGATTGTATTTTCTTTATCCATGTTTGAAGCATCAGATGATCAATATCAGAAATAATCTCTTGAGCGTGTTCATCAGCCAGACTATCTGTGATGCGGTGGGCAAATTCCTTGTTAAGGATTTGCAGTAATTGTGGCAGTTGTTGCCATGG
>JBJTXC010000337.1:0-4543 GCA_046082065.1 Burkholderiaceae bacterium | reverse complement strand
CCGAGTTTGAGGCCTTCCATGAAGATCATCAGACCCACAATCACCGCGACCAACCCAGCGGTAATCTCCACCGAGCCGGTGACTGTTCGCTGCAATACTAGGATTTGGAACAATGCAAGATAGACCGCCAGCGGTACCACTGCATTGACCTGTTCCATGAACCGTACGCTGATGTACGGTTGCAGCAGGTTATAAATATCCGCGCCCGCGAGTTGCATCTTCTCGGGCTTCATCGGGATTTCTTTCCCGTTTTTGTCTAGCTTCGGTTTTGGAATGAGTTTCGAGTAGCTGATCGAGTCGGAATCGACCGTCACAGCCTGCACGTACTCACCGAAGCGAATGTTCTTCGCCATGTCTCCCCTCCGGTTGAAAAATTACTTCGCGGAAAGAATACTTGATGGCGGATGAGATTGACAATCAATAAAACGCCGCAGTGGTTAATTTATTAATTTAATGAGAGCAATTTGATAACAAAGCCGTCAATTGCTTGAAAACACTCGAATAGTTATGCAAAAGGTTAATTGATTGAATCGGTCTTCCGTATTAATTTGTTTTCAAAATATGAATGAATAATGAGTGTTTGTAGCGCGAAGCGCGTGCATCAGAATCGCCGTCGTGCTGCTGTGCATCAAAAAGCCTGATATTGATCATCCTTCTAAATGGTTGAGCAAACTCGCGTGCTATGCTCGTTGCCATTAAAAGAGGAGACCGACCCGATGAGAGGCTGGACTATCCCTGCGCTGCTAATCAGCGCGATTGTTTTTGCGGCGCCGATCACCCATGCGGCGTGTCCGAGCGATGCAGAAATTGATGCCTATCTTGAAGATTTCAAGCAGCGTCGCGTAAGCAAGGCATACAGCAATGACATCAGCGTGGCTGATGCAGAGTGTGCCAAGCAAAAGCTTGCAAAAAAACTGACGCAGGTACTCGGCAGCCCGATCGGCTACAAAGCCGCATTCACCAGCGCAGCCGTGCAGCAGCGTTTTGGTGTCGATGGGCCGCGCTGGGGCTACATGTATGACCGCAATATTGTCGACATCATCGCTGTGTTACCGCATGACTTTGGCGCACGACCGCTGTATGAAGCGGATCTGATTGTTGAAGTCAAAGACGCTGGATTGGCGGAGGCCACCACACCGCTCGAGGCGCTGGCGCATTTGGAGTCGATTGTGCCTTTTATTGAATTGCCCGATCTGATGCTGGATGGTCAGTTTTCCGGGAATCGATTTACTGCAGTGAATGTGGGTTTTCGTGGTGGCGTGGTGGGTCAAGAGATTCCGGTGCAGGTAACGCAAGCCTTTGCAGATTCATTGGCGAATATGACGGTGGTGCTGATTGATGAAGTTGATGGCAATAAAGAGCTCGGTCGATCGAAGGGTAATGCGATCATGGGTAACCCGCTGAATGCAGCGATCTGGTTGGCAAAATCCTTGAAGCAAGCCGGCATCAAGTTGAAAAAAGGCGATTTACTCAGTTTGGGTAGTTTGATTACACCCGCGCCAACTCAGGCCGGCCTGCGGGTTCGCTTGCAGTACATTGGTTTGCCGGGTGATCCCACTGTGTCGGTGGTGTTTAATTAAAAATAAACGACTGGATCCCGGCCTGCGCCGGGATGACTCGCTAGGGGCCGTGAATTAATCCGAAGTGTTGGGTCCCAGCGTGCGCCGGGGAAATTTGAGGGGACATTGAATGATGCAATACACACGATTTTTGCCATGGGTATTGACCGGGTTTGGCGTATTCCTGTTGTTGCCGATCTCGATTTGGTTATCACTGTTATCGCTGGCATTGTTCTTTGTCGGTTTGCACGACTATCGGCAAACGCATCACGCAATTTTGCGTAACTATCCGGTGACGGGTCATTTTCGCTTCATGCTCGAATATATTCGGCCAGAGATACGGCAGTATTTTCTAGAGAGTGATGAAGAAGATTTGCCGTTTTCGCGCAATCAGCGTGCGATGGTGTACTCACGCGCTAAACGACAAAATGACAAACGTGGCTTCGGCACCATACGCTCAATGTATGCCAGCGATAGCGAGTGGTTCGTCCACTCGGCCGCACCCAAGCATGCCGACCCGGCAACGATGCGTGTGCAAATCGGCGGCCCGAATTGCAAACAACCGTATTCGTCATCGATTTTCAATATCTCGGCGATGAGCTTCGGCTCGTTGTCGCCAAATGCAATTCGTGCGCTGAATCGCGGTGCGCAAATGGGTGGCTTCGCGCACGACACCGGTGAGGGCTCAATCTCTCCGTATCACCGTGAGCACGGCGGTGATTTGATTTGGGAAATCGGTTCTGGGTATTTTGGTTGCCGAAATTCGGCGGGTCATTTTGATGCGGAGAAGTTTGCGCAGCAGGCGCAGTCACCGCAAGCGAAGATGATTGAGATAAAACTTTCGCAGGGTGCCAAGCCAGGACATGGCGGCGTGCTGCCCGCTGCGAAGGTGACCGCTGAGATTGCCAGCACTCGGGGCGTGCCGATGGGTCAGGACTGTGTCTCGCCCGCTGGCCATAGTGAATTCTCGACGCCACTCGGTTTGGTAGATTTCATTCGTCGTTTGCGCGAACTGTCGGGAGGTAAACCAGTCGGTTTCAAATTGTGTATTGGTCAGCCGTGGGAATGGTTCGGCATTGTGAAGGCGATGCTGAAAGAAGATACCTGGCCAGACTTTATAGTGGTCGATGGCAGCGAAGGCGGTACCGGCGCCGCACCGGTTGAATTCAGCGACCACATGGGTATGCCGATGCGCGAAGGGCTGCGCTTGGTACACAACACGCTGGTGGGTGTGGGTAAGCGTGATCTGTTGAAGATTGGTGTGTCCGGCAAAATTATTTCTGCGTTTGATGTGGCGCGTGCGATGGCGCTGGGCGCTAACTGGTGTAACTCTGCGCGTGGTTTCATGTTTGCGCTGGGTTGTATTCAATCGCGTTCATGTCATACCGACCATTGCCCAACAGGGGTTGCTACGCAAGACCCTGATCGTCAGCGCGCGTTAGTGGTACCTGACAAAGCCACGCGCGTTAAAAACTTCCATGATCTGACGGTCGAGGCTGTGGCTGAACTGGTGGGTGCCGCTGGCTTGGAGCACCCTGAGCAAATCACGCCGCACTACATCATGGTGCGCGATGGATCGGGGCAGGCGGTGTCACTCGATACGCAAATTCCGACACTGGCGCATGGTGTGTTACTCGATGAATCGCAGCTGACAAGCTTGCCGGAGCCATTCCGCAGCGAGTGGCAGCTTGCTAGTGCGGAGAACTTTGCGCGCGCAACACCGGCAACTGCGCCGGTTTAATGCTGACCTTGGCCTCGATTGCTTCGCCGAGGTATTCACCATCGACGGCCATGGGTACGGGTTGTTGTGCTTTGATGAGTAAATTGCCAAAGCATTGGTGAATGACGCCGGGTTCGCCCAGATGGCGCCCGAGCAGCATTCGCGGCAGTAGTGACAGCACACGCAGCACGCCCATGCGTTCAGCCACCATCAAATCCAACGCGCCATCATCAATCATCGCGCTTGGTGCGATTTGCATGCCACCACCATAGGTCGCCGAATTGAGTGCGCTGGCGAGCAACACCGGGCCAGCGTGAATCGCCTGTCCCTCAATAGATATGTGCAGATCAAAGCTATCCAGCGTCGATAGCATGATAAGCGTTGCCAGTACGTAGCGCGGCATGCCGCCGAGCCAGGTGGGGAGTGATTGCGCTTGCTGGACTGTCGCTGCATCAAAACCCGCACAAAAACTTGAGATGAAGAGCTTGCTTTGCGTGAAGCCGCGCGCGTTGGTATAGCTGACTTCACCTAAATCGATTTTTTCAGGTGCGGACTGCAGCGCATGATCAAGTGCGACATGCCATTTCATGCGGTCTACGCCGAGTGCGCGTGCGGTGTCGTTACCACTACCGACCGCCACCACGCCGAGTGTGTGACCACCCGCGAGCAGCGACGGGAGTAATTGGTTCACGCTGCCATCACCACCAAACACAATCACGCGGCTACCCGCAGGTAATGCATTAATCAAACGAATCGCAGTTTGCGCCTCACGACTGACAAACAGCATCGGGCGCCTGGGCAGTGCTGCCGTGTGCTGTTCGATTGCACGTTTGTAGCCGGCCGCACGTCCGCCGGCTGCATTGGCATTCAGCAGCAACACGGTCTTTGGTTCGCGCTCGGCACTCGGCGAGGGCGCTTGCTTGCCTGAATCAGGGTCTTGTGTTATTTCCATCACGCGCAGTTTAACCTGCAGTGATGGCAACAAGGGCTGTCAGCCCCATGAGGTGAAGCAGTGGATGAGACTGAGCAGGCCTTGGTAAGACGGCGTCAGGCGGCGCATTGAGTGTCCGCCCGCCTTGATGAGGTTAGCTAAACTCGTCGACGGCTTTCTTTGGCAGCACGGGTGGCTCAAACCAGCGATACAGCACGGGTAACACCACCAGCGTCAGCAGAGTCGAGGTGATCAAGCCACCAATCACCACCACCGCCAAGGGGCGCTGTACCTCTGAGCCTGGACCGGTCGCGAACAGAAAGGGTACCAATC
>JBJTXC010000336.1:0-2544 GCA_046082065.1 Burkholderiaceae bacterium | reverse complement strand
CGACACGCCGTACTGCATTGGTCTGAGTTGCCGTTGCTCGGCTTGCGCGCACAGATGCAGGCACAGCGCTAGTACACGACGCGTGTCACGCGGATCGATGATGCCATCATCCAGTAACAAACCCGAGGTGTAAAACGCGCTCATCTGTCGCTCGAAACGCTCGGTAATTGTCGCTTTGAGCGATGCGATTTTTTCTGCGTCGGGTGCGACACCTTTGCGCGCGGCTGCCTCTGTCATCACCGTCGCCATAGTGTCGGCTGCTTGCTGTGGGCCCATCACTGCAATTCGCGCGTTGGGCCAGCTGAACACAAAGCGCGGCCCGAACGCACGGCCACACATGCCGTAGTTGCCTGCACCAAACGAAGCCCCACAGTGAATCGCAATCTGTGGCACACGCGCATTCGACAGCGCCTGTATCTGCTTTGAACCGTGCTTGATCATGCCCGCATGCTCGGCCTCGCGACCCACCATAAAGCCGGTGGTGTTATGCAGCCAGATCATCGGCGTGCCGGTTTGATCACACGTTTGGATAAAGTGCGTGATCTTGTTACTACCCGCGGGGTCGAGTGGCCCGTTATTGGTGATGATGCCAACACGCTGCCCCTCAATCGCAGCATGCACACAAATACTCGCAGCGCCAAAGTCCGGTTTGAATGGCAACATATGCGAGTGGTCAACAATATGTTCGATCACGCGTCGCATATCGACCGGCTGCTTGCTATCAGCCGAGAAAAAATCCAGCAGCCCGTCAGCCGGTAAAGCAGGCGCCGGCCCGCTATGAAACGCGCTGGCGCCGCTCTGCCAGCCCCACTGATCTACTACTGCTCGTGCGATAGCAAGCGCATGCGCATCGTCGTCGGCCACATAATCTGCAAGGCCAGAGATCTGCGCATGTACCTCGGCACCGCCCAAGCTTTCATCATCAGCGATTTCGCCGGTGGCCGCTTTTAGCAAGGGTGGCCCCGCCAAAAATGCGCGACCACGGCCACGCACCATAATCACCTGATCGGATAAGCCTGTCATGTACGCGCCACCCGCGGTGGACGAGCCATGCACTACTGCGAGGACGGGAATACCGGCAGCAGAGAGCCGCGCTAGTCCATAAAAATTTCCGCCACCCAGAATGAATTGTTCAACTTTATACGTCAGTAAATTAGCGCCGGCTGATTCAATCAAATGAATAAACGGTAGCTTGTTTTGCAGTGCAATCGCTTGGGCGCGCTGGAATTTTTCTATACCCTGTGGCTGCAATGCGCCTGCGTCGATGCCTGAGTCATCGGCGACGATCATGACAAACGTACCCGCTACGCGTCCGATACCAACCACCATACCGCCGCCGGGTATGGATTTATCGGGGTCGGGAGTATCTTGCAGCCAGCCGGCCAAGGTGGAAAGTTCAAGCAAGGGGCTGCCGGGATCGATTAACCGGGCCACGCGCTCGCGAGGAAGTAATTGCCCACGCTTGGCAAATACAGGCCCCGACTGCGCGCTACGCTCGCGCGTGCGCGTCTCAATGGCACGGCATTCAGCTAACAGCTTGAGTTGATAGTCGCGCGCGACGTGTGCGGTAGTCATGATGAAGCAGGTTTCAAAGCATTGGGTAGCTCGGCCAAATGAAATCCGTTGAATTCTTCGTTGCTGTGGCCGGTACCCACCTGCGGCCAGATACGTTTGGCATTCGGCGCTGCGCCATCGATACGCAAACACGCGCCGGAGATGAACGCGGCTGCAGGTGATAACAAAAACACGATAGCCGCCGATACCTCGCTCTCGGTACCTAGCCTGTGTAAAGGAACGAGCTTGTGAATCTGTTTGATCATGCTGGTCATATCTGGCGGGTAGTTATCCATACCGCTGGAAGCAATCCAACCTGGCGCGACTGCGTTTGAACGAACCGGCGCCCACTCGAGCGCTGCGGTCTCAGTAAAGTTGAGCATGCCTGCGCGCGCAGCACCCGAGTGCGCCATGCCGGGCATGCCCATCCACATATCAGCAAGGATATTGACGATAGCGCCGCCATGCGCCTTCATCCAATGGCTATAGCACTCGCGTGCCATTGAAAAGCCACCGGTGAGATTGGTACGAATAACGGCGTCCCAGCCACGCACGCTGATGTCTGCTAACGGCGCAGCAAATTGCCCGCCAGCGTTATTCACCAAGCCGTCAATTCGTGCGTGCCGCTGTAAAACTGCGGCGACGGTTTCTTTGACTTGTGCTTCCTCGCGAATATCGCAGACATGCACTGATACCGTACCGCCTTGCTGCACGATTTCATCGGCGACTTTATCGAGCTTGTCGCGCTTTCTGCCGACCAGCGCAACGCTCGCCCCACATGCGGATAACTCATGCGCTGTACATCGCCCAATGCCCGAGCCACCACCAGTCACGATAATGACTTGATCTTTGAATAAGTCTGCCCGGAAAATCGATTGGTAGCTCATGATGGCCCGAGACTATTGAATTTTTTTCTCGCCGCTTCGGTTGGGAAACGAGGGCTCGCGCTTTTCCAGAAATGCCTTGAGCCCTTCGGCAAACTCGGGTTTA
>JBJTXC010000335.1:0-3710 GCA_046082065.1 Burkholderiaceae bacterium | reverse complement strand
GCTTTCCAGCTGAAACACAGCTACGGTTTTGGCCTCGGTAAGCAGCTTGTAGGTTGGCGCATCATTGAGGGGTACCTTGTCGAGGTCGAATTCGGCATGCTCAGGGTACAGCGCTCGAATGCTCTGCACTGTACGATCCAGAATCGTTAGCGTGGTCAAGCCAAGAAAATCGAATTTCACCAGACCGATCGCTTCGACATCATCCTTGTCGAATTGCGACACTACGCCGCCGTCAGTACCTTGGGTATACAGCGGACAAAAATCAGTGAGCTTGCCTGGCGCGATGAGTACGCCGCCTGCATGCATGCCGACATTGCGCGCGATGCCTTCGACTTGCTGCGCCAGCGCGAGGAGTTGTCGCACTTCCTCTTCTTTGACTTGCCGTTCTTTCAGTAGCGGTTCTTCTTTCAGCGCGTCGTCAATCGTCACTAACCGACCTGGCTTGAAAGGAATCAGCTTGGAGATACCATCGCAAAAGTTGAAACCAAAATCCAGCACACGCCCGACATCACGAACCGCACCTTTCGCGGCCATGGTGCCAAAGGTGGCGATCTGTGACACGGCCTCTTTGCCGTATCGATCCTTCACGTATTGGATGACGCGGTCGCGCCCTTCCTGACAAAAATCGATATCAAAGTCCGGCATCGAGACACGATCCGGATTCAAAAATCGCTCGAAGAGCAAGTTGTAGGCAAGCGGGTCGAGATCGGTAATTTTTAGTGCGTAGGCTACCAACGAGCCGGCACCCGAGCCGCGACCCGGACCCACCGGTACCCCATGACGCTTAGCCCACTGGATGAAGTCGGCAACGATCAGAAAGTAGCCGGGGAAACCCATCTTGATGATGGTGTCGGTTTCGAACTTCAATCGAGCAGCATAACGCTCGCGCACTGATTCGCGCTGCAATGCGTCGGGATATAGCTGTACGAGTCGCTCTTCAAGCCCGGCTTGTGATTGCGCTACCAATAAATCATTGATGCTCATTCCCGCAGGCGTCGGGAAATCGGGCAACTGTGCTTTGCCGAGCGTGAGCGACA
Source organism: Burkholderiaceae bacterium (assembly GCA_046082065.1). Lineage (GTDB taxonomy): Bacteria > Pseudomonadota > Gammaproteobacteria > Burkholderiales > Burkholderiaceae_D > Pernthalerella. Next base: position 2,673 of record JBJTXC010000335.1, on the reverse strand, counting down.
AATTGCAACGCTGCGCAATCACGATGCTGTTTTGCAGCGCGGCTGGCATATCGGCAAACAGTTCGGCCATTTCCGCCTGCGGCTTGAAATACTGAGCTTCGGTAAATCGCTTTACCCGCCGCGTGTTTGCCAGTATCTCGCCCTCGGCAATACAAACCCGTGCCTCATGCGCGGTGAATTCTTCCTTGCGCCCAAACTGCACGGCATGTGTGGCAACCACAGGCAGCTGCAACTTGGCAGCAAGTTGCGTTGACTGTCGCAGCAGTTGCTCACGCTGGGGACTGCCATCGCGCTGCACCTCGATGTAGAAACTACCGGGGAAAGTCTGCATCCAGTGTTGCGCGCAACGCTCGGCCAGCGCTGGATTACCATGTTCAAACGCCTGACCGATATCGCCGGTGTTAAAGCCTGATAGTGCGATCAAGCCATTGTTTTCCGCAAGTGCGGCTAACCATTCGACGCGAATTTCAGCGCGCCCACGGTATTGATTATTCAGCCAAGCACGACTGAGTAAATCACAGAGTTGCAGATAACCGCCATGGTTTCTGACCAGCAGCAGCAAGCGCGAGGGCTTGTCGCGTTCGTCTTCATTGGTGATCCAGACATCGGCACCAATAATCGGCTTGATTCCCTTGGCGCGTGCCGCCTTGTAGAACTTGACCATACCGAACAAGTTGGCCAGATCAGTAACAGCCAGCGCCGGCTGTTGATCATCGGCAGCCGCCTGAACCACCTGATCAATGCGCACCAATCCGTCGACGATGGAGAACTCGGAGTGCAGGCGTAGGTGAACAAATTGCGGGGCGGTCATGAACCGTATTTTACCCGCTGGGAACAGCCCAAAAACCAGCAAAATAATATCAAAATAGCTACTAAATCACATTGCAATCTGCATTTATTAAAAGTATATTTGCATTAAAAGTGATTTTTAGAGAAATATCGACGTGAAAATCTCACAAGAAGAGTTGGTTGCCGTCCTGGCCCAATTCAACCCGTGGTGGCGTGGCGAAAGCGTGCCCGAACTTCCGGATTGGCGGCGGGCAGCGTTTCGCGAACTACACGGTTGGTTGGTCTCGCCACCCGCACCACGTGCGGTGTTGCTGTCGGGCGCTCGTCAGATCGGCAAGACCACTCTACTGCTGCAAGTGATTCAGGCACTGCTTCGAAGTGGCGTGCCGGCCGCGAATATTTTGTACGTTACCTTTGACCATCCGCTGCTCAAATTAGCCGGCATCGACGCCGTACTTCAGGCTTGGCGCGCTCGCGAGCCAGCAGCGGAAGGTATCGAGTATCTATTCATGGATGAGGCACAGTTCATTCGTGACTGGGGCACGTGGGTCAAACATCAGGTCGATTTCAATAAATTTCGGCGAATCGCATTTACCGGATCAGCCATGCCGCTGACGGAAACTGCGCAGGAATCAGGTGTTGGTCGCTGGCACACCATTCGAATGACTACGCTCTCATTCTTTGAATATCTGCAGATCAAGCGTCTGACATTACCTGCCTTGCCACCGGTGAAGTCGCTTCGTGAACTTTTCCAGTGGCAGCCTGCTGATTTCGCACGCGTGGCGGAAAGTGCCGAACCCTATGTTGCACACTTTCATGAGTATTTAGTTCGCGGCGGGTTTCCTCAAACTGCGCAAGTCGACAGTATCACGCAGGCACAGCGCTTACTTCGCGAAGATATCATCGACAAGGTACTCAAGCGAGACATGACAGCTCTGTTTGGCGTCAGGCGCGTTTTGGATTTGGAGCATACGTTTCTCTATCTTTGTATGCACGATGGAGGCCTGCTCGATGTTGCCGACTTATGCGCCAATTTGGAAGTCAAACGCCCCACTGCACAAAACTTTATCGAGCTATTGGAGTCGGCCCATTTGATTCACCGATTGGCACCTTATGGCTACGGTAAAGATATTTTACGCGCCCGATTCAAAATTTATCTTGCAGACGCCGCCATCTCACCCGCTGTGATGCTTAAAGGTAAAGCAATGCTGGAAGACCCGGCTGCACTAGGGATTGCTACCGAGACCGCAGTATTCAAACATCTGCTATCAAGGTACTACGCCAGTAGCGTACGCTTTTCTTATTGGCGCGGCCGAAAACACCATGAAGTTGATTTACTGGCAGATGTCGGCGGCCAACTCATACCTTTCGAGGTGAAATACCGAAGCCAGCATACAGGGAAGCGCGAATTGAAGGGTTTAATTGAGCTATGTGACACCAAAGCGATAGCGCACGGCTACGTCGTCACTCGATCGATGCATGATTTTGGGCAGATCAATGACAAGCTTCTTGGTGATCAAACGCGAACCCAGCTGATGCGTATACCAGCACCACTACTGTGCTATTGGCTAGGCGCGTCTGAACTCGATAGTAACGAACAACCCGTCAGGATGTGAGGGCTGCGCTTTATAATCCTGCTGACACATTCAGCACCAATGACCCCGATGCAACCCGCCGACCCCATCGTCAATATTTCAGCTTACAAATTTATAACGCTCGATGACATCGTCGAGTTACGGCCGCGTTTTTTGCAGCGCTGCACGGCACTTGAGCTAAAAGGCACGATCTTGCTGGCACCCGAGGGGATCAACATGTTCCTGGCCGGTAGCCGTGCCGCCATCGATAGCTATATGGCATGGATGCATCAAGACCCTCGGCTATCAG
>JBJTXC010000334.1:0-2831 GCA_046082065.1 Burkholderiaceae bacterium | reverse complement strand
TCATCCTCTGTCGAACCATGCAGCGCGGTGGTCGACGACTGACCTTGCTGAATCGTCTGGGTCACCGCATCAAAGTAACCGGTACCGACTTCACGCTGGTGCTTGACTGCGGTGAAGCCACGATCGGCTGCTGCGAACTCTGCCTCTTGCAGCTCGACAAACGCCGACATCTGATTGCGTGCATAGCCATGCGCGAGGTTGAACATGGAGTAGTTCAGTGCGTGGAAACCCGCCAGTGTGATGAACTGGAATTTGTAGCCCATCGCCCCCAGCTCTTTCTGGAATTTGGCGATGGTGGCATCGTCCAGATTTTTCTTCCAGTTGAACGAAGGCGAGCAGTTATACGACAGCAGTTTGCCCGGGAACTTGGCGTGAATCGCCTCAGCAAATTTCTTGGCAAATGCCAGATCAGGCTTGCCGGTCTCGCACCACACCAGATCTGCATACGGTGCATAAGCCAAACCACGCGAGATGGCTTGATCAATACCCGGCCTGGTTTTGTAGAAGCCTTCAACAGTACGCTCGCCGGTGCAGAAAGGTTTGTCGTTATCGTCGATATCCGAAGTCAGCAAATCAGCGGCTTCTGCATCGGTACGCGCGACCAATATGGTTGGGGTGCCCATCACGTCTGCAGCCAGACGCGCGGCATTCAGCTTTTCAACGGCTTCACGCGTGGGTACCAGCACCTTGCCACCCATGTGGCCGCACTTCTTGACTGATGCGAGCTGATCTTCGAAGTGAACGCCCGAGGCGCCCGCTTCGATCATGGACTTCATCAGTTCGAATGCATTGAGCACACCACCAAACCCGGCTTCAGCATCGGCGACGATCGGCGCGAAGAAATCCACATCATCTTTACCTTCAGACCACTGAATCTGGTCAGCGCGGGTCAGCGTGTTGTTGATGCGCTTGACCACCATCGGTACCGAGTTGGCAGGATAGAGCGACTGATCTGGATACATCTCACCTGCCAGGTTAGCGTCGCCAGCGACCTGCCAGCCCGACAGATAAATCGCTTTCAAGCCTGCTTTGACTTGCTGCATCGCCTGGTTGCCGGTGAGCGCGCCGAGTGCGTTGACGAACGGCTCAGTGTGCATCAGGTTCCAGAGCTTTTCCGAGCCGCGCTTGGCGAGCGTGTGTTCGACTTGCACCGAGCCACGCAGGCGAACCACGTCGTCTGCAGTGTAGTTGCGATTGATACCTTTCCAGCGCGAGTTTTCAGCCCAGTCTTTAGCCAGTGCCTGAGCTTGCTGTTCACGAGTTGCCATGGTCTTCCCTCCGAGAGTTAGCGTGAGTGAGTAGAAAAAACAATTCCGCCGTTGGAGAGATAGTAGGCCTATTTTTGCGTGGCAACAAGGTCTTATATAAGACAGAGGATTAAATTTTATTTATTTAAATTCAATGGGTTATGCTTTATATTTCGCGATACGGAAAATAATTTCTTACGGCGAAAGAATACTCTGCTGCCGCGCACCGTTAACTTTCCGCATTATGAACAATTAATGCCGCTATTCGGAAAGAAATGAACGGGCGGGCGATGGCGCGGCCAACACAGGCCGCGGCAGGTATACGGGTCACGCAGCCTTTCTGAAACCGAGTTCGGAGCCTGCCACTTCGATCTCTACCGTATCTTTCGGACCAAAACGCCCCTCGAGAATGGCCTTGGACAGCGGGTTCTCCACCTCTTGCTGTATTGCGCGCTTCAACGGCCGCGCACCGTAGACCGGATCAAACCCGGCTTCGGCCAGCTTGCGTAATGCGGCATCGCTGATGTGCAGGCCGATTTCCATCTTGGCCAGGCGCTGCTGCAGCGTATTGAGTTGAATTCTGGCGATCGAGCCGATGTGTTTGTCATCGAGCGCGTGGAATACCACCAATTCATCAATACGATTGACGAACTCGGGCCGGAAGTGTCCCCGTACCTCAGCCATGACTGCGAGTTTGATTAACTGCGGGTCGCCATCCTCCATCGCCTGGATTTTGTGCGAGCCTAAGTTAGAGGTCATGACGATCACGGTATTTTTAAAATCCACCGTACGACCCTGACCATCAGTCATGCGGCCATCATCGAGTACTTGCAGCAGCACGTTAAATACATCCGGGTGCGCTTTTTCGATTTCATCCAGCAGAATCACGCTGTACGGCTTGCGACGCACTGCCTCAGTCAGATAACCACCCTCTTCGTAACCCACATAGCCAGGCGGCGCGCCAATCAGCCGGGCGACGGAATGCTTCTCCATGAATTCGCTCATGTCGATGCGAATCAGCGCGTCTTCAGTGTCAAACAAGAATGCCGCCAGGGCTTTGGTGAGCTCAGTCTTGCCCACGCCGGTGGGTCCCAGAAACATGAACGAGCCATACGGACGATTCGGGTCAGACAAGCCCGCGCGTGAGCGACGAATCGCGTCAGACACGGCAGTGATGGCCTCGTGCTGACCCACCACGCGCTTGTGCAGCTCGTCTTCCATTTGCAACAGCTTGTCGCGCTCGCCTTGCATCATTTTTGACACGGGGATACCGGTGGCGCGTGCCACCACCTCAGCGATTTCTTCAGCGCCGACTTGCGTGCGCAGCAGCTTGGGCTTGCCTGTGTCTTGCTCACCTTTGTCAGCCTGCTTCAATTTGGCTTCGAGTTCAGGCATGCGACCGTACTGCAGCTCGGACATTTTTTGCCAGTCACCTTTGCGGCGCGCTTCTTCCATTTGCAGGCGCAAGCGCTCGATCTCTTCCTTGATCTGCTGGCTGCCCTGTACGCCAGCTTTCTCGGCTTTCCAAACTTCTTCCAGATCGGCGTACTCACGCTCGAGCTTGGTGATTTCTTCTTCAATCAG
>JBJTXC010000333.1:0-5099 GCA_046082065.1 Burkholderiaceae bacterium | reverse complement strand
CAGACGCTGGCCGCGTCCCCACGACCGACGCGACCGCGTAGCTGATGCAGCTGCGACAAGCCGAAGCGCTCGGCATGTTCGATCACCATCAGCGAGGCATTCGGGACATCAACGCCGACCTCGATCACCGTGGTTGCCACCAGCAGATGGAGGTGTCCTTGCGCGAATGCATCCATGGTGGCTTGTTTTTCAGCCGGCTTGATCCTTCCATGCACCAAGCCGACCCGCAAGTCCGGCAAGGCTGCAGACAACAAGGCATGCGTCTCGGTAGCGGTTTGCAGCTGCAGCGCTTCCGACTCTTCGATCAGCGGACAGACCCAATACGCCTGTCGACCCGCCAGCGCTGCCGCATGGACCCGTGCAATCACTTCCTCGCGCCGCGTTTGTGTCACTAATCGCGTGACGACGGGCGTGCGCCCCGGGGGTAATTCATCAATGACCGAGACCTCGAGATCGGCGAAATAAGTCATGGCCAGCGTTCGCGGAATCGGCGTGGCTGACATCATCAGTTGATGCGGCACGCTATCGATGCCTTTATTGCGTAGCGTGAGGCGCTGCGCGACGCCGAAGCGGTGCTGCTCATCGACGATCACCAGCCCTAAGCGCGCGAACTCGACTTCTTGTTGAATCAGGGCGTGCGTGCCGATGATGAGTCTTGCGTCACCACTTTCAATCCGCTGTTTTGCAGTATCTTTTTCGCGCTTGCGCAAGCTGCCGGTCAACCACGCAACCTCAATACCGAGCGGTGCCAGCCAGCCTTCAATTTTGCGAAAGTGCTGCTCAGCCAAAATCTCGGTCGGCGCCATCAAGGCGGCTTGGTAGCCGCTATCGATCGCTTGCGCCGCGGCCAGCGCAGCCACAACTGTTTTGCCGCTACCGACATCACCCTGCAGCAAACGCTGCATAGGGTAGTGATGACTTAAGTCGGTACGAATTGATTGCAGTACACGTTGCTGTGCTGAAGTCAATGTAAATGGCAAAGAACGAATCAACGCATCAGACAGCGCACCCACGTCAGCGAGTCGTGGCGCGCCTTGTTGACGCCGCGCTGCTTGAGCGCGCTTCATCGATAGCTGCTGCGCGAGCAGTTCGTCAAACTTCACTCGTGTCCAGGCCGGATGGGAGCGTTCCAATAACGCATCGGCATCGATGTCGGGTGGCGGGTTGTGTAGTAATCGGATAGCGGGCTCGAAGGCGAGCAGGTCTAGCGAATTGCGTAGTGAGTCGGGTAGAGTGTCGCGCCAGTCGATTGTTGACATGGCGTCGTCGATTGCTTTTCTCAGCACGGTTTGCGACAGCCCTTCACCCGCGGGATAAACCGGCGTCAGCGCTTGCGGTAGCGCGGTATCGACATGAACCACTTTGACGACAGGATGCACCATTTCATCGCCAAAAAAACCATGTCGCATCTCGCCACGTACACGCAAGCGTTTACCGACAGCCATTTGTGTTGCCTGACTGCCGTAGAAATTCAGAAACCGCAGCGTGAGCAAGCCGCTATCGTCTTGCAATTTGACGATTAACTGCCGACGGGGGCGGTACTGTACATCGCAGTCAGTGACTACCCCTTCAATTTGTACAGTGTCGCCATGCCGCTGGCGCGCTTCGCTGATCAGAGCAAGGTGTGTTTCGTCCTCGTAGCGCATGGGCAAATGAAGCACACGGGCCATATCACTCGATAGCCCCAGTCGCGCCAAGCGATCGGATAGACGAAGGCTCTTGGTGTTGGCAGTTTTCTTCTTGGGCTTAGGCATCGGTAGGAATATCAGGCCACGCGTAGAATACCGGCTTTTACCATTGACACTCAATGTACACGCTGTCCGACTTCGATTTTGATTTGCCCACCGAGTTAATCGCACAGGTGCCTTTACCTGAGCGAGCAGCCTCGCGATTGCTGCAAGTGGGTCAACAGAATTTGGTTGATGGCGTATTCGCCGAGTTACCGAGTCTGCTGCAAGCAGGTGACGTACTGGTATTCAACGATACCCGTGTGTTGAATGCGCGCTTTTTCGGTAGCAAGCAAAGCGGTGGCAAGCTTGAGGTGCTGGTGGAGCGTGTGCTGGATAGCACCACCGTCTTGGCTCAGATACGCGCATCCAAATCGCCAGCGAGTGGCACAGCGCTGCGCTTGGCAGATGCATTCGAGGTCACCGTGGGTGAGCGCCAGGGTGAATTTTTTGTGCTGTACTTTCCCTCGGATGCAATCGATTTGATTGATCGTTTGGGTCAGTTACCACTGCCGCCCTACATACATCACGCTGCGGATGCCACTGACGCAAAGCGCTACCAAACGGTCTATGCAAAAAAACCGGGCGCAGTCGCCGCGCCGACTGCTGGCCTGCATTTTGATCATGCATTACTCGACACCCTCAAGCAACAGGGCGTGGTACTGAGCTGGCTGACCTTGCACGTGGGAGCGGGTACCTTCCAGCCGGTACGTACTGAAAATCTGTCCGACCACCAAATGCACAGTGAATGGTATTCGCTGCCACAGAGCACGGTTGATGTCATTCAGGCTGCGCAGCGTGCTGGCCGCAATGTAGTCGCGGTGGGTACCACCAGCTTGCGTGCGCTCGAAGCTGCTTCGCAGACCGGTAAGCTGGTCGCAGGAAATGCAGATACGCGTTTGTTCATTACGCCGGGCTATCGCTTCAATACGGTGAATCGCTTGATCACCAATTTCCATCTACCGAAATCAACATTGATGATGCTGGTGTCAGCCTTCGCCGGTGTCGAGCGAATTCGTCAGGCATATGCGCATGCGATTCAACATCGTTATCGATTTTTCAGTTATGGCGATGCGATGTTGCTGGAACGGGAGCTTGTCCCTTGAAATTCACTTTGCTGAAAACCGATGGTCATGCACGTCGTGGACGAGTTGAATTACCGCATGGGGTGATCGAGACACCCATTTTAATGCCGGTAGGTACCTATGGCTCGGTTAAAGCCATGTCGCCTGACGAACTACGCGAGATTGATGCGCAAATCATTTTGGGGAATACATTTCATCTCTGGCTCAGACCGGGCTTGGATATTGTCGGCAAATTTGGTGGTCTGCATCGCTTCATTGCATGGGATCGACCTATCCTGACCGACTCCGGTGGGTTTCAGGTATTTTCTTTGGGCGCGATGCGCAAGATCAGTGAAGAGGGCGTGAAGTTCTCTTCGCCGATTAATGGTGATCGGCTGTTCCTCTCGCCCGAGATATCCATGCAGATTCAGCGCGTATTGAATTCGGATATCGTGATGCAGTTTGATGAATGCACACCGTATCAGATCGATGGCCAGGCAGTGACGCGCGAACAGGCTGGGCTATCCATGCGGCTGTCGCTGCGCTGGGCCAAGCGCTCGCTCGATGAATTCAATCGCGAACACAACAGCAATGCATTGTTCGCGATTGTTCAGGGCGGTATGTACGAAGACTTGCGCGATGAATCGCTCGCCGCGCTTGAGCAGATGGATTTTCACGGTGTTGCCATCGGTGGTTTATCGGTGGGTGAGCCGAAAGAAGATATGCAGCGAATTTTGCGTCACACCGGCCCCAAACTGCCGGCGCACAAGCCGCATTACTTGATGGGTGTCGGTACCCCTGAGGATCTGGTTGAAGGCGTCGCGAATGGCATCGACATGTTTGACTGCGTACTGCCAACGCGTAATGCGCGCAATGGCTGGCTGTTCACTCGTTTCGGTGACTTGAAACTTCGCAATGCACGCCACAAAGTTGAAGATTTGCCGATTGACGAGAGTTGCAGCTGCGTCACCTGCCGCCATTTTTCGCGCGCTTACTTGCATCATCTTCATCGCGCCGGCGAGATTTTGGGGGCGCGGCTGAATACCTTGCATAACTTGCACTATTACTTGCAGCTGATGCGCGAGATTCGGGCCAGTATTGATGCGGGTGAGTTTCAGGCGTTTCGTCGCAGATTCACAGTCGATCGCGCGCGCGGTGTCTAGGGCTTGCGGCGATATCTGGCCTGGCGCGAGTCGACTCAGGCAAGACCGCGCATCGCCGCCCGGTTTGCTTGCAGTTCACGCTGGCAGGCCAAGCGCGTGGCTGGTGCTGCAATGTTAAAATCGCGCGTTTTCCTGCCGGAGTAATCCATGTTGATTTCAGATGCCTATGCACAGGCTGCGGCACCAGCGGGTGGTGCGGGCGGTGGTCTGTTGGGACTGCTTCCCATCATTCTGATGTTCGTGGTGTTGTACTTCTTGATGATTCGTCCGCAGATGAAGCGTCAGAAGGAACAGAAAGCCATGATCGATGCGCTGGCCAAAGGCGATGAGGTTGTCAGTGCCGGGGGCTTGGTGGGCCGCGTGACCAAAGTCGGGGATGCTTACATCACGCTCGAAATTGCCGAAGGCACCGAGATTACGCTGCAAAAAGCGGCTGTCACGCTGCTGCTACCCAAAGGCACGATCAAGACGCTGTAAAGCGAAAGCGTACTGGCAGTCCGGCACACGTTGCCGGACTTTTTCATTTGGAAGTGGCTTGCCATGAACCGTTACCCCCTGTGGAAATACCTGCTGATCGCGCTGGTGCTGTTGCTGGGCGTGGTGTACACCGTACCCAATTTCTTTGGTGAGTCGCCTGCTGTTCAGGTGAGCAGCGCCAAGGCCACATTGAAGCTCGGCCCCGATGCGGTCGGCCGCGTACAGCAGGCATTGGCGAGCGCTGGCGTACGTGCCGAGAGTGCATTCTTCGAAGATCTCGGCAATAACGGCACGGTGCGCGTGCGCTTCGCCAGCACTGATTTGCAGTTCAAGGCAAAGACCGTGATTGAGCAAGCGCTCAACAAAGATCCAAGCGACCCGACCTATCTGGTTGCATTCAACCTGTTGCCGAACACACCGGCGTGGTTGCAATCGCTGCATGCGCTACCGATGTATCTTGGCTTGGATTTGCGCGGTGGCGTGCACTTCCTGATGCAGGTGGATACACGCGCTGTTGCCGCCAAGCGTATTCAGTCAACCCAGTTCGCGATCCGCGCCACCCTGGTCGAGAAAAAACTACGCTTCGCAGGTATTTCGCGCGCCGGTGAGGTGGTCGAGGTACGTTTCCGTGATCGCGAGACACTCGACGCAGCAAATGCTGCGCTGAG
>JBJTXC010000332.1:0-3070 GCA_046082065.1 Burkholderiaceae bacterium | reverse complement strand
TGTACCCCGGGGGTGGGGGTCGGTCTGGCAGGAATTTGATGGGGGTGGGGGTCACCTGCTTTGCCGTGATCTATCAGCGATATGAATCCCGAGCGAGGATTGTCTCAAAGTGGCCCAAGCGCACCTCTTATGGTGGATTTTATGGTGGAATAAATTAATTTCCGCTTTAAAAGCGTTGATTTTAATAGCTTAATTGCGGAAACACCATCCGCAATGCAATCAGAAACAGAATCACGCCGCCGCCGATGCGAAGCGCGATTTCGCTGAGTTGCAGCGCTGCCAGAAACGGCCGCCCGACCAGCATGAACACCATCAACAGGCAGAACGCGATCAGGCATTCGCGCAGTACCACGCGATGACGTCGCTCGGGTGAGACCTGCCGCAGCGTGCTGACAAACAACGGCACATTCCCGAACGGATCGGTCACGAGCAGCAGCAAAACAAATGATTGGAAGAAGCTTTCGCTCATCGGGGTTGGATCATCAAATTCAGCGCCCCCTATGCTGCAAACAAAACAAGGCCTCAACAAGCAGTTCTACCTTGATCAAGCGCATGCAAATTGGCCAGCGTAAAAAAGTGCGTTATCGATGGGCCATGCCCCTGCCACACAAATTAGCGAGCGGGCGTCGTGATTTCAGCTTCGGTTACCATGCGCACCATGAATCTCAGCGTAAAACTTGGCCTGAATAACGGAGCGCGATCTTGAGCTTTCCGGACTACGATCGCTCGCGTCGCAAATTCCTGATCGGTGGTCTCGGTGTTGCCGGTGCATTGGTGGTCGGTTGGACCTTGTTACCGCCCCGTCAGCGTCTGCATGCGTCGCCGCCCGTGAATTGGCCCGACCAACACTACGCCCTGAATGGCTGGGTCAGCGTGGCGGTCGATGGGCGAGTGACGGTGATGCAAACCAAAAGCGAGATGGGGCAGGGTGTGATGACCTCACTGGCGATGCTGGTCGCAGACGAGTTGGACGTGCCACTGTCGTCGGTCGATATGGTGCAGGCGCCGTTGCGCGCAATTTATGGTGACACCTCGATGGCTGCCGATGGCTTGCCGTTTCATCCGGATGATCAGGGTTTGCTCAAACGGGGCGCGCAGTGGATCTCGCGCAAGCTGATGCGTGAATTGGGTCTGATGGTGACGGGTGGGTCGTCGAGTGTGAAAGACAGCTGGTTGCCGATGCGTGAAGCGGGCGCCGCGGCACGCGCGCGACTGGTCTCTGCAGCAGCGCGTGCCTGGGGCGTACCTGAAGCTGAATGCAGTACCGAACAAGGTCGGGTAACCCACAGCAGTGGCCGATCTGCGGGCTACGGTGAGTTGGCGCCGAGCGCCGCCGCGATTGGCGACGTGCCGTACACGCTTAAACCAAGCTCGGCGTTTGGATTAATTGGTACCCCTGCGGCGCGGCTGGATGTGCCGGCCAAGGTCAATGGCAGCGCTCAGTTTGGTCTGGATATTCGTCTTGAAGGCATGCGCTACGCGGCGCTATCAATGTGCCCGGTGTTTGGCGGTACGCTTAAGAGCTTTGATGGCAGCGAGGTAGAAAAACTACCCGGCGTGGTTCGTGTGATGGCACTCAACGCGGATAGCTCGGGCGCCGGCGATGCGGTTGCCGTGGTGGCCGAATCGCGCTGGCAGGCCATGCAGTCGGTAGAGCAGTTGAAGGTGGTTTGGGAAGAAGGCGCCAACGCGCAGCTATCGTCGGAATCCATTGCGCATGGTTTGCTCGATGCCGTCGATACGGAAAACGCATTCAGTTATCTGCAGCGCGGTGACATCAAAGCGGTAGCGGGTGCCAAGCGCATCACAGCCGACTACAGCGCGCCGCTCTTGGCGCATGCGGCAATGGAGCCAGTGAATGCCACCGCACAGTTCATCAACGGACGACTGAAACTCTGGGTACCCACGCAAACGCCGTCGTTGGCGGTGAAGGTAGCTGCGCGCGTTGCCGACTTGGACGAAGACGCAGTGGATCTGGTGGTGCCCTTGCTCGGTGGTGGTTTTGGGCGTCGGCTTGACAATGACATGGTGGCGCAAGTCGTGCAGTTGGCGCGCACGATGGAAGGTACGCCAGTGCAGTTGCTCTGGAGCCGTGAGCAAGACATGGCGCATGATTTTTACCGGCCCGCCGCCATGGTGCGTATGACCGGCATGCTGTCAGACGATGGCGAATTGGTCGGATGGGATACCAAGTCGGCCTCGGGTGCGCCGGGCCAGCATTTGATTCATCGTGCGTTCGGTTTGCCGATGATGGGGCCGGACAAGACCACGGTTGAGGGTTTATATGACCATGGCTACGCGATACCGAATCAATTGGTGTCGCATGTCACCGTCATCTCGGAGATACCTCTGGGTACCTGGCGCTCGGTGGGGCATTCGCACAATGCCTTCTTTAAAGAGAGTTTTATTGATGAGCTGGCGCATGCTGCGGGTGTTGACCCGGTGCGCTTTCGGCGTCAGATGCTGTTTCATCATCCGCGTCACCTCACGGTACTGGATGCCGCCGTCAAACTTGCCGGCACGCCAGCGACGGGTCACGCCTTGGGCGTTGCTCTACACCAGTCGTTTGGCAGCATCGTCGCGCAGGTGGCTGAGGTGTCGGTCGAGGGGTCGCAGATTCGCGTGCACAAAGTGAGTTGCGTGGTGGATTGCGGTGTGGTGGTCAACCCCGAAGGTGTGCGGCAGCAGATCGAGTCGGCGATTGCCTTTGGTTTGTCAGCAGCATTGCATGACGAAATCACGATCAACGAGGGCAGGGTGCAGCAATCAAATTTTCATGACTATAAAACTCTGCGTATGACCGACATGCCCGAGGTGCAGGTAGAGATCATTGCTGGCGCTGACGCACCCGAAGGCGTGGGCGAGCCCGGTACCCCACCAATCGCACCCGCCGTGGCTAATGCGGTCTTCAAACTGACAGGCAAGCGGCTGCGCAGCTTGCCATTGCGGTTAGAAGAAGCGCCATCATCATAAAAATGCCGTAAGGCGAGCTGCTACCAGCAAATCCGTCGCCCACAAATCTGCTATTCGCAATCAGAGTGCTGGGGTGCGGTGCGTTCAGGAACTCAAT
>JBJTXC010000331.1:0-9457 GCA_046082065.1 Burkholderiaceae bacterium | reverse complement strand
TTGGCGGTAAGCGAGACGCGCTCACTGCACAATTCCCAGGCCAAGATCAAGAGTTCAAATCCCCGGTATCTGCTGTCGTGATCGGTGCGGGCGTGGCCGGTGCCAGTGTCGCGCGCCAACTTGCGAAACGCGGCATTGCGGTACAGGTCATCGAGCGCGATCTGCCGGCTGCGGGTGCCTCCGGAAACCGGGTGGCGATTGTGCGCCCCGAGCTCGGGGCGATTGGCAATCCGGTGACTGAGATCACGGCAGCAGGGGCGAGTTGGCTGCGTCGTTGGGTGAGTCGTCATGCCGATCGCGTACCGCATGCATGGTGCGGCGTATTGCGCATCGCACGTGACACACGCAAGCACGACAAGATGGCGCAACTCGCGGCCATCGTTGATGATGATTGGTTGCAGTCTGTTGATGTTGAATCGGCGACGAAGTTATGTGGCTGGATGCCTTCAGCGGATGGTTTTTTTCTTTCCGAGGCTGGCTGGATCTCGGCCCCCGATCTGGTGAATGTGATGCTGGATCATCCACTGATATCGTTAAACAGCGGGGTCGGCGCCAAGCGAATCGAGCAGCAGGTAGATGGGTGGCGCTTGGCGCTGGATGATAACCAGCTGATTGATACGCCACTGCTACTGATCACCACTGCCTTTGACACAGGCCTTGCTCCGCTGAGACTGACGATGGGTCGCGCGCGAGGACAACTCTCGACTCTGCCCTCGCACCCCGCAAAAGAATTGCAGTGTGTTGTATGCCGCGACGGTTATGTTTCGCCTGGAGTGAACGGTGTGCACACGGTGGGCGCAAGCTTGCAGCATGATGATGAAGACGCTTCACCACGATCAAGCGACGACGCTGAAAACTTCATGCGGCTGCAGCGTCTGCTGCCCGGGTTTGCTGAAGACATCACGCAGATGCAAAGTGGGCGTGTCGGTTGGCGGGCCACGACACAAGATCGATTGCCGCTGGTGGGTAAGCTAGCGCCCAATCTATACGTTAGTCTGGGTCACGGTGCGCGCGGCGTGACGTGCGCGCCAATTTGTAGTGAGTTATTGGCCGCGATGATTTGTCGCGAACCGCTACCACTCGCAAGCGAATGGGTCGCGCGGTTGGATCCTACCCGTATGGCTAATCGAGGTGCTGAGATTTGAGGCTAATCGAAAAGCTGGGCCAGCGCCAACCCCGGATCTTGCGCACGCATGAAAGTCTCGCCGACCAAGAACGCATGCACCGCATGATCGCGCATACGCTGAACATCATCGCGAGTGCTGATCGCTGATTCGGTAATGACCAGCTTGTGATCGGCGATGCGCGGAAGCAGATCGATCGTCGTATCCAGTGTGGTTTCAAACGTCCGCAGATTACGGTTATTGATCCCGAGTAGTGCGGTATTTAAGGTTAGCGCAGCGTCAAGCTCGTTAGCGTCATGTACTTCAACCAATACGTCCATGCCAAGTTCATGCGCGCAAGCTTCCAGTTCACGCATTAGCCCGTGGTCGAGTGCCGCGACGATCAGCAGTACACAATCAGCGCCCCATGAACGCGCTTGATAGATCTGATAGGGATCGATCATGAAGTCTTTGCGTAGCACCGGTAGATTGCATACCGCCTTGGCTTGTTGCAAGTAGTCTGGCGAACCCTGGAAGAATCTCTCGTCGGTGAGTACCGACAAACATGCCGCGCCATGCTCGGCGTAGCTGGCAGCGATGTCAGCGGGTCGAAAGTCTGCACGCAAGACACCTTTGGAGGGCGAGGCTTTTTTCACTTCGGCGATGACCCCTGCCTTGCCAGCGGCGATCTTTTTTCTCAGGCTGGATTCGAAGCCACGGATTTGCGTACGCGCTTCAGTGTCACTCTCAACATCGCGTCGCAGGCTCGCCAAGTCTTGATAGCGTTTTGCCGCGGAAATTTCATCCGCTTTGACCGCGAGAATTTGATCCAGAATATCGGCCACGCTGTCACCCCCTTAGCTTGCTGCAAGCGACTGAGTCAGCGAAGCAAATTGCGTCAACTTGGCGTACGCTGCACCTGACGAAACGGCCTCGCGTGCTCGTTGAATACCATCAGCAATACTGTCGGCGACACCACTTGCGTACAACGCTGTGCCTGCATTGAGCAGCACGACGTCGCGTGCCGGGCCGGGTGTGTCATCGAGTGCTTCGCGAATTCTGCTAATCGACTCCGCAGCGTTATACACTCGCAGATTGCGACTCGCGCTCATCGAGAGTCCAAAATCTTCCGGGTGAATTTCATACTCGCGAATCTCGCCATCAACTAACTCACCCACCATCGTTGCGGCGCCAAGAGAGACTTCGTCCATATTGTCCTTCGCCCACACGACGATCGCATGCTTGGTGCCGAGTTGTTGTAGCACTCGCGCTTGAATGCCGACCAAGTCTTGATGAAATACGCCCATCATGATGTTGGATGCGCCGGCAGGGTTGGTCAACGGACCCAGAATATTGAATATCGTGCGCACACCTAATTCTTTGCGAACAGGCGCTGCGTGTTTCATTGCAGCGTGATGGTTGGGTGCGAACATGAAGCCTATGCCAGTCTCATCAATGGTTTGCGCGACTTGCGCAGGGGTCAGGTGAATGTTGACGCCGAGTGCTTCCAATGCATCAGCACTACCAGACGAGGATGAAACGCTGCGCCCGCCGTGTTTCGCGACGCGTGCGCCTGCTGCAGCGGCGACGAACATGGATGCCGTCGAAATATTGAAGGTGTGTGCGCCATCACCACCTGTACCGACAATGTCCACCAGGTGGTCGGGGTTGGCAACTTCAACTTTAGCTGCAAATTCCCGCATTACTTGCGCTGCAGCCGCAATTTCACCGATCGTTTCTTTTTTTACGCGAAGACCCATGGTGAGAGCCGCGATCATCACCGGTGACATTTCGCCACCCATAATCTGACGGAACAATGCCAGCATCTCATCATGAAAGATTTCACGATGCTCGATACAGCGCAGTAGCGCTTGTTGCGGGCTAAGTGTCATCTTGGTCTCCGTCATTGATTGAGGAAGTTTTGCAGCAGCGCGTGTCCGTGTTCCGACAAGATCGACTCGGGGTGGAATTGAACGCCCTCGATTTGAAACTGCTTGTGCCGAACGCCCATGATTTCACCATCGTCTGTCCAGGCCGTCACTTCAAGGCAATCTGGCAGTGAATCACGCGCGATGGCAAGCGAGTGATAGCGAATGATTGTGTAAGGGCTAGGCAAATTTTTGAATACACCAGTACCGGTGTGTGCGATCGGGGATGTCTTGCCGTGCATGACTTGCTGCGCACGTATGACTTTGCCGCCAAATGCGGCACCGATACTCTGATGCCCGAGGCACACGCCCAAAATAGGTAGCTTGCCCGCGAAATGCTTTAACACCGGAACCGATATGCCAGCCTCATGTGGCGTGCACGGCCCCGGCGAGATGCAGATGCGCGAGGGTTTGAGTTGCTCGATTTCATCGATGCTAATTTCGTCATTTCTGAACGTACGCACATCTTCGCCGAGTTCGCCGAAGTACTGTACGAGGTTGTAGGTGAACGAATCGTAGTTGTCGATCATGATTAACATCACAGTTCCCCATCAAGGCCATCTGGTGCTTGCCCGACAGCTCGCAGCGTTGCTGTTGCTTTATTTTGGTTCCGGCCGCCACGCTTAACCTGCACTGCGTGCAGGTTAGCCTCCACCGAAACAAAGCGCGCTAATCGTTGAGTCACCATCACAGTTCCCCATCAAGTCCATCTTGCACCTGCTCCGCCGCACGCAATACCGCGCGCGCTTTGTTTTCTGTCTCCAACCATTCCATTTCTGGGACGGAGTCGGCGACGATGCCAGCAGCAGCTTGTGCGTACAGCATACCGTCTTTGATCACGCCGGTACGGATGGCAATTGCCAAGTCCATTTCGCCGCCAAATGACATGTAGCCACACGCGCCGCCGTAGATACCCCGCTTGACCGGTTCGAGTTCATCAATCAATTCCATCGCTCGTACCTTGGGGGCGCCGGATAAAGTCCCCGCCGGGAAGGTGGCGCGCAACACATCCAGATTGCTCATCCCTGCTTTGAGTATCCCTTCGACATTCGACACGATGTGCTGCACGTGCGAGTATTTCTCGATCACGAATTTGTCGGTGACTTTGACGCTTCCGATGTCAGCAATGCGGCCGATGTCATTTCGCGCCAGATCAATCAGCATCACATGCTCTGCGATCTCTTTGGGATCTGCCAGCAATTCATCGGCGAGCTTCGCGTCGAGCTCTGGCGTCGCACCGCGAGGGCGTGTACCTGCCAGGGGCCGAATCGTGACTTTGCGCTGACCATCGCGATTGGTTTCATTGCGTACTAAAATTTCCGGCGAGCTTCCGACGATTTGCATGTCGCCGAAGTTGTAAAAGTAGAGATAGGGCGAAGGATTTAACGAGCGCAGTGCGCGATACAAAGACAAGGGCGAATCCACATAGGGCTTGCGAATACGTTGACCAACTTGCACCTGCATCAGATCGCCGGCCATGATGTATTCCTTGGCCTTGAGTACGGCGCTCAAAAAATCTTCTTTTTTGAAGTCACGAATTGCCTCGGTACGTACTGAGCCAGATGTCACGGGCACATCCACCGGACGTTGCAGCATTGCGCGCAAATCTTTCAGGCGCTGCCTCGCGCGGCTGTAGGCTTCGGGCCGGGTCGGGTCTGCGTACACAATCAGATACAACTTGCCCGACAAGTTGTCGATGACTGCGAGTTCCTCGGTCAGCAGCAGTTGTATGTCGGGTAGCTGCAAGGTGTCGGGCGGTGCGCTGTGCTCGAGTTTTCGCTCGATCAGGCGCACTGCATCGTAACCAAAATAACCAGCCAAGCCGCCACAGAATCGTGGCATACCCGGGCTCAAGGCAACTTTGTAGCGCGACTGAAACTCGGCGATGAAATCCAGCGGGTTTTGTTCTGATGTTTCAATTACTTCGCCGTGCCGAACGACTTGAGTGTGCTTGCCCGAAGCGCGCAGCAAGGTACTCGCCGGTAAACCGATGAATGAATAGCGGCCAAAGCGCTCACCACCCACCACTGATTCGAGCAAGAAGGTATTGCGCCCGTGTTGTTGCGGTTGAGCGAGCTTGAGATAAAGCGTGAGCGGTGTCTCGAGATCGGCGAAAGCTTCGGCAATCAGCGGAATTCGGTTGTAGCCTTGCGCGGCTAACGATTGGAATTCGAGTTCAGTCATGTTTCTCTCCGGCTGCCATCAAGGACTTGGCAGGGTCTTATTCGACAAACCGCCCAGCCCAACGGGGCTGGCGACACAAGATCAGTTCAGATCGGCGCGTGCCAGCGTCGCCACAGCCAGGCCTCGAATGCACCTTGTGGGATCAGCTTCGGTCTATTGACGAGAAACATCGGTAGGGAAAAGTCTTTGAGTCAGTGGGGTAGATCAGTCACAGCGCAAATATACCATCGAGTGCCGTGCGAGATCCTTGGGCAGGCCAATACGAATCGTGCGATTCTGGCTTGACCTTAAGCGATCAGACAGACGCCAGCTGCTGGCGCATTGCGTCGATGGTTGCCTTGTAGTCCGGTTTCCCAAAAATCGCCGAACCAGCGACAAACGTATCAGCCCCAGCGCTTGCCACCTCTGCAATATTCTCGACCTTGATTCCACCGTCCACCTCCAGCATGATCGCGCGCCCGCTGGCATCGATCATCTGCCTGACGGCACGGATTTTTTTCAGTGCCTGCGCGATGAACGATTGACCCCCAAAGCCCGGGTTGACCGACATGATCAGGATGAGATCCAGCTTATCCATCACATGCTCAAGGTAATGCAGGGGCGTCCCCGGATTGAACACCAATCCGGCTTTGCAACCTTGATCATGGATCAGTTGCAGCGTGCGATCGATATGCTCGCTTGCCTCAGGGTGGAAGCTGATGATGTTGGCCCCTGCTTTAGCGAAATCCGGGATGATGCGATCCACGGGTTTCACCATCAGGTGAACATCAATCGGGACCTGCACATGCGGTCGGATCGCTTCGCACACCAGCGGACCAATGGTCAGGTTGGGGACGTAGTGATTGTCCATGACGTCAAAATGGATGATGTCGGCACCTGCATCAACCACATGCCTGACTTCTTCACCCAATCGGGCGAAGTCGGCCGACAGAATACTGGGGGCAATACGGTAAGTGCTCATCTGCTGTACCCGGTAGCTGAATTCCGCATTCTACCCGCCTGTGCCAACAGCTTTGCTTGCAAGCGCCGATGAATTCGTGTGCAATCCGCTTCTTTTGACCGGATATCGACGTTGGCGGCTATGGCTGTTTATGAAATGAGCATCAGCGTGAGAACTCAGTACCTCGAAGAGCAATCCGATCCGGATCGCTCGCATTACGTGTTTGCGTACGCAGTCACCATCAAAAATACTGGAACGACTGCGGCGCAACTGATTGCACGGCACTGGGTGATTACCGATGCGAGCGGAAAGGTACAAGAGGTTCGCGGGCTGGGTGTGGTGGGACATCAGCCGTTACTGCAACCGGGCGAGCAGTTTGAGTACACCAGCGGTACGTCGCTGGCGACGCCACAAGGCTCGATGCATGGCGAGTATTTTTGTGTTGCCGAAGATGGGCATCGCTTCGAGGTGCCGATCCCTGAGTTCGGACTTTCTTTGCCTCGAACCTTGCACTGATTCATGGCGCCGATGTGTCTGCGCCAGGCCAGCTATTGAGTGATGTATTTCATTTCGTCTGACACCACACGTTTGAAGCTGTTTCGAACAGCGAATTGGAGACTAGGCAGCTTGTTGCTGGCTGGGTTGCTGACGGCATGCGCGAGCAAGCCTTTACGCGTGCCGTCGCCTCCACCGCAAGCTGCGTCAATACCGATTGCCACGCCAACGCCACAGACTCCCGCGCCGCTGGTTGCGCCGCCGGTTGCGCCGTCGCCGGTGGTATCAACACGACCCGCTGATTACCTGCAGCGAGCAAGTTTCGCGGACCTTCCGGGTTGGGGTGAGGACGACCAACGCGAGGCGTGGACACCGTTGTTGGCGTCGTGCAGAGTACTTGCCAGCAAGCCAGACTGGAAATCAGTATGCAATGCAGCGTCAGCAGTTGATGGTGCGGATGGCTTGGCGGTGAGAAGATTCTTCGAGGCTTACTTCGTGCCGCATCAACTGCGTAATCTTGATGGCACAACACAAGGCATGGTGACTGGCTATTACGAGCCGTTATTGCGTGGATCACGCAAGCGCGGCGGCGCCTTTCAAACTGCACTGCATAAACCACCTGCAGATTTGCTGACAGTCGAGCTGGCCGGTGTGTATCCGGAGCTGAAAAATTTTCGGTTGCGCGGGCGCCTCGTTGGTAACAAGGTTGTGCCCTACCCTGCCCGCGCAGAGCTAGATCGGCAGGGGGTGCTCGCAAACTCAGAGTTGTTGTGGGTAGATAGCCCTATCGAAGCATTTTTCTTGCAGGTGCAGGGATCGGGGCGTGTGTTCTTAGCTGAACCCAATGAAACCGTCCGCATGGCCTATGCTGATCAGAACGGCCACCCGTATCGCTCAATTGGTCGTTACCTGGTTGACCGTGGAGAGTTAACGCTCGAGCAGGCCTCCATGCAAGGCATACAAGCTTGGGCGACCACTAACCCGCATCGTCTGAAAGAGCTACTTGATGCGAATCCGAGCTATGTTTTTTTCAAAGAAGAGGCCATTGCTGATCCGAACATTGGGCCCAAAGGCGCGCTGGGGGTGCCCCTGACAGCACAGCGTTCAATCGCGGTGGACCCGCTGTTCACGCCACTCGGTGCGCCGGTGTTTCTGTCGACCACTTTGCCCAATAGCCCTGCGCCACTTCGCCGCTTGATGCTGGCCCAGGACACGGGTGGTGCGATTCGCAACCCGGTTCGCGCCGATTTTTTTTGGGGATTCGGCAAGGATGCCGGCGAACAGGCGGGCAAGATGAAACAGAGCGCTCAGATGTGGGTACTGCTGCCTGCGTCTTTGGCGCTCAGTGCGCGTTAATCGTGAGTCGTTGAACCGGCGCTCGGTGGTCGAGCAAACCCTCGTCACAGTAACTCACCCACACCGATAAAACTGCATGCATCGTGTCCCGATGCAGAGCGAGCCAATCCAGCAGCAACTTGCCACCCGCATGTCGTCCGTGCGCAGTATCGCCGCGTAACACGGCGCTATGGGCGCAGTGCAGGCCGCGTAGCACGCGCGCGTGTTGCTCGAGATGGCTTTGTCGCGATGGAAAATCATAGGCTTCCATCAGCTCTTGCTCCAACCAAAATAGATGTTCAATGGTTTGCATCACGGCATGGTAGGCATCGGGCACATTGATATCGTGACAATGCTGAAGCCGATCGACCCGATCGTGCAAGGATTGTTCGGCTTCGCTGATTTGAGTAAGTTGTGTAGACATGATGTTGGCTTTTTTCAGAAGAAAAACGCAATCGAAACGCGCTACTGGTCGATTGACGGGTGGCTGCTACGTGAGCCCGGTCGCGCGTGGGGCGCCGCACACGGCACTAAATAAAAACGTTGTCTGGTCACTGCCGAGGGTCACATTGTGTTGGAAGTTTTGAGTAGACCTTCGATCGAGCACAACGATCCATGCAAATACAAGCTGTCGAGTGGATTGCGCCAAGCAGATACAATTTCAGCGACTCATCAAAAAACACCGAAGGAGAGAAGATGCAATATGAAAACATCCTCGTTGAAACCCATGGCAAGGTGGGCTTGGTCAGGCTGAACCGGCCTAAGGCGCTGAATGCGCTGAATGATCAACTCATAGACGAGCTTGGCCATGCGCTACTGTCCTTTGATTCAGACGACAGCATCGGTTGCATGGTGCTGACCGGTAGCGAAAAAGCGTTTGCTGCGGGTGCAGACATCGGTGCGATGGCCAGCTACAGCTACATGGATGCCTACAAAGGCGAATACATCACTCGTAATTGGGAAAAAATTCGACAGATTCGCAAACCGCTGATTGCTGCTGTGTCCGGCTTTGCGCTCGGCGGCGGCTGCGAGCTGGCGATGATGTGTGATTTCATCATTGCTGCCGACACTGCGAAATTCGGGCAGCCGGAGATCAAGCTGGGCATCATGCCCGGCGCGGGCGGAACGCAACGCTTGCCGCGGGCGGTGTCCAAGGCCAAAGCGATGGATATGTGCCTGACGGCACGCATGATGGACGCTGCCGAGGCGGAGCGCGCCGGGTTGGTGTCGCGCGTGGTTAGTGCCGACCGGTTGGTTGACGAGGCACTCGAGGCCGCCGCCGTCATCGCCGCGATGTCACTGCCGTCGGTGATGATGATCAAGGAATCGGTGAATCGAGCCTATGAGTCGTCGCTGCATGAGGGGGTTTTGTTCGAGCGACGTATGTTTCATAGCACTTTCGCTACCGATGATCAGAAGGAAGGTATGAAGGCTTTTCTCGAAAAGCGTCAGCCGGTGTTTCGTCACCAATG
>JBJTXC010000330.1:0-6254 GCA_046082065.1 Burkholderiaceae bacterium | reverse complement strand
TGGTGCATGATGGTGGCCTTGCGTTCACCACTGCGAAAAGCTTTCATTTGCGCCACCAATTCGTCGGCACTGCGACCCGCCAGCAAGGGTATCGTGGCGCCACTTAGGGCGCGGCCCTCGGTGCCATGACAGTTGGCGCAGGTCGCGGCCAGGCTCTGCACGTACAGGGGTGGCATCGATAGCGACTGCGGCTCAATGTCGACGCCCGTGCGCACGGGTGGTGGGGATGATTCGGCTCGCTGCGGCTCGATACTGTCGATAGCTAGTGCGGGTGAAGCGGGCAGAATGGTTTGCAACGCGAGCAGCGTTAGCAACATATGAATCGTTCGCATCAGTGATCTCCAGCAGCGCGTAGCAGGGGAATGGAAAATTATTTTTCAAGTAGACCGCGCTCGGCCGATTCTACTCGTAAAAATTTCCGCTGATATACTTTTCAATCCGTTATTAATGCAGCGCGCCACTGGGGCAAGCTGTGTGCAGCGGGTTTCGGAGCGTGATTGATGAAAGCCATTGTGCTGTTAATGACATTGCTGGGTATAGCCGGTACGGCGCACGCGGACTGGGAGCGCATGGGCGCAGGCCCGGCCACCGCCGTACTCTACAAAAATGCGGGTAGCCCCGAGCGCACCGGGCCGGACACCTTCAAGTTATGGCATGTGGTCGACTATCCCGCCGATCAGGATTACGAAGGCAAGCCGTTTCGCTCAATGAAGTTGAACTATGAGTACGACTGCAGCAAACAGGTATTGGTTGAGTGGTTGCGCGTACTGCATAAAGATGGCATGGGTGGTGGCTTGACGGTGTAATTGACGCATGGCCCTTGGCCATGGGTAAAGCCTGAGGACGGCAGCGTTGATGCGGCGCTGTTGTCGGCTACGTGTAAATAGTCGGTTCATGAGCGCGCGACGAAGCTCAGGGCGTTTATTGCCAGCGCCTGAAAACTTTATTCCGGATACGCTGCTTGAAGACATCAGCAACCACGGCCTCGATGCGTCGCGCCGAGATTTTTTGCGTAAAAGTTTTGCGGCTGCCAGCGCAACGCTTGCCAGCGGTGCGGCATTGGCGGCGCCCGATCATCCTGCCGCCGAAGGCGACATGGCGATTTTGCAGCCCTCTGCACAGGCAACGCGATTGGGGCACCCGGTGGCACACATGCCCTATGGTCTGCCATCAAAGCATGAAGCTAATTTGCAGCGACGCGAATCACCCGGCCTGACCCGAAAGCGCGAGAGCAGTATTTCTTTCACACCGCTGCAAGGCCTGTTCGGCATCATCACCCCGAGCGGTTTGCATTTCGAGCGACACCATGCGGGTTGGCATGATGTCGACCCACGCGATCATCGATTGATGATCAATGGCTTGGTCTCCACAGCCAAGGTCTACACCATGGCAGAGTTGATGCGTTTGCCTTCGGTGTCGCGTATGCATTTTATCGAGTGTGGTGCTAATAGCGCGATGGACTGGGCTAGCCCGGCAGTACCGTCGGTGCAGTACACCCACGGCATGTTGTCGTGCTGTGAGTTCACCGGCGTACCCTTGTCGTTGCTACTCGAAGACTGCGGCATCGATAAAAGCAAAGCAAAATGGGTGCTGGCTGAAGGTAACGATGGCGCTAGCTTGACGCGCAGTATTCCGATCGAGCGCGCACTGGATGATGCAATCGTGGCGTGGGGTATGAACGGTGAAATGCTGCGGCCGGAAAATGGTTACCCCTTGCGTTTGGTGGTGCCCGGCTTGCAAGGCGTGTGCTGGGTCAAGTGGCTGCGCCGACTTGAAGTAGGCGATGCGCCGTTTGGCACGCGCGAAGAATCAACGCAATATCTTGATCTGATGCCGGATGGTATGCAGCGCCAGTACACCGTGATTCAGGAATGCAAATCGGTGATTACCTCGCCGTCGGGTGGCCAGCGCTTGCTTGATAAAGGTTTCTACAACATCACCGGGTTGGCCTGGTCTGGCCGCGGAAAAATCACGCGTGTTGATGTGTCAGGTGATGCCGGACGCAACTGGAAGACCGCACGACTTGAGTCGCCAGTGCTGCCGAAATGTTTGACGCGATTTAATCTCGATTGGGATTGGGATGGCAAGCCTTACATTCTTCAGTCGCGTGCGATGGATGAAACCGGTCATGTACAGCCGAAGATTGCCGAGTTACGCGCAGTGCGCGGCAAGCGTTCGGTGTATCACAACAATGCGATTCAATCATGGCAGGTGTCTGCCGCGGGCGAGGTGATGAATGTACAAATTTCCTGAGCGCGCTCGTGCCGTGGTTGCGTGGAGCTTGAGTACTATTGTTGTTATCTGTTTCAGCTGCGCATGCAGAAAAATTTGCCGGTATCGGACGTAAAGCCACCACCAACGAAATTGCCGTTTGGGATGTTGATGTGCGGCCGGATTTTCAAGGCTTGCCGCGCGGCTCGGGCAGCGTTGCACAAGGTGAAAAAATCTGGGTTGCAAAATGTGCGAGCTGTCATGGCGAGTTTGCCGAATCACCCAGCGTGTTCCCGCCGCTGGTCGGCGGCACCACCAAAGCCGATATCGAACGGGGTCGTGTTGCCGGTTTGTCTGCGGCGAGTGAAAACTCAAAAACCACCATCATGAAGCTGGCGACGGTATCAACGCTATTCGATTACATCCGTCGCGCCATGCCTTTCGATGCACCCAAGAGCTTGAAATTAGACGAGGTCTACGCAGTGACCGCTTTCATGCTGAATCTCGCCGATCTGGTCCCTGCTGATTATGTACTGAATGAAAAAAATATCGCCGAGGTGCAGCGTCGTTTGCCGAATCGGGATGGCAATACGATCGCACACGGCATGCTCGACGTGCGTGGCAAGCCTGATGTGAGCGGCAAGGACTGCATGCGCGATTGCCCGGTCGATACCAATGCCATGCTGCTGCTGCCATCCACGGTGAATGGCTTGAACGGTAATTTGGCGGATCAAAATCGTCCGTATGGGTCGATTAGGGGTATCGAAACCCGTCGCAACCCTTAACAGCTTATCTACTTGGTTCGCTTGCGCCGCTAGCGTGGCTTGCCATCCCTTGCCGCACGTCTTGTACTGTCTGCGATACTGCGAGCATCCCTGACAGCGCGTGTCGCGTCGCGGTGGCAGAATAAGGCATCGATATCACTTTCTTTTATCCGGAGACAAGCTTGGATTCCCGCAGGCGTGACCTGGTTCGCGTTGGTAGTGCCTTGTCGCTCGCCTTTGGCAGCGGCCTGTTGACGCCAGCGCAGGTGTTCGGTGCGACACGTTGGGGCAACGACTGGAACGGTGCGGTGTACAGCGCGCGCAGTTTGGAGGCCTTTGTGCGTGCCATGCAGGGCGACACCACCACGCCGAATGAGCCGCGCACAGTCACGCGATCGGATCGCGGCAAGGTACCGGGGCTGTCCGAGGCGGCGGAGGGTCAACTACTGCTTGATGCGCCCGAGCTGGCCGAGAACGGCACCAACGTACCGGTGACTGTGCGCAGCACGATTCCGCAAACGGACTTCATCGCGCTGATCGCGGATCTGAACCCGTATCCCGTGTGCGTGGGCTTCAATGTGCTACCGGAAAATGATCCCGGATTTTCAGTGCGAATCAAAGTTGCAAAGAGCTCGAACCTGGTCGCTGTGGTGCGTGCCAACGATCGTTTTTACTATGCATTGAGAGACATCACCGTGATGATCGGTGGTTGTCTGGGTTAGGAGCAGCGATGGGCGAGCCGATGCGCGTACGCGCCGTGCAGAGTGGTGAATGGACCGAAGTGCGGGTGCTGATGAAGCACGTGATGCTGTCACGCCTGATCTGGGACAAAACCGGCACACTCATCAAGCCGCACTTTATCCAAACCGTGCGCGGCACCTGCAACGGCAAACTGGTGCTGCATGTGAATTTTGGCGGCTCAGTCGCGCGTGATCCGTATTTCTCGTTCAAATTCAGCGGCGGCAAAGCGGGCGACAAGATCGTGATTACTTGGATCGATACTGAGGGGGATCAGCGCACCGACGAGGCCATCATCAGCTAAAAATGTCGCTGGCGTTGTTTATGGCCTAACAAATAATGCCTCTTCAACAACTATATTGTGAAGAAAATATCTTCACAACTTCACATAAGCGGCCTGAACAGAATGAAAATATTTTGTCGGGTTGCTAATGTTGATGATCAGTTTTATTTGGTCTTATGCGCTTTCTTGATTTTGCCAAATAACGATGTTATATACTCATGATATGAACGCATCGGGTGCGGAAAGTCCGACTTTTTCAAGCCGAATCGTTTCATAAAAATAAAGTCGGAAGTAATAAAAACGTAACGGCATGCCGAAGCGTGTCAGATTGCGAAAGTAGTGGCCGGCACCCCCGGCATTTCAAAACAAACTAATGAGAAATCATTGGCTTAAGTTGCAGTAAAACCAGAAAGAGGAGAGTAAAACCATGGCAATCAGTTTCAACCTGAACGGCTCGGCGGTCTCCGTCCAGTCGGAGCCGGATACCCCCCTGCTGTGGGTCATCCGTGATGAGATCGGCCTGACGGGCACCAAGTTCGGTTGCGGCAAGGCGCAGTGCGGTTCGTGCACAGTGCATGTCAACGGCTCGGCAGTTCGTGCGTGCCAAACCCCGGTGTCTTCGGTGTCCGGCAAAAAAGTCGCTACCGTCGAGTCGCTCTCCAGTGACAACTCGCACCCGCTGCAGAAAGCTTGGATCAAGCACCAAGTACCGCAGTGCGGCTACTGCCAGTCCGGTCAGCTGATGAGCGCTGCTGCCCTGTTGGCCAAGAACAAGAACCCGAGCGACAGCGATATCGACGCCGCCATGGCCGGGAACCTGTGCCGTTGCGGTACCTACAACCGCGTACGCGCCGCCGTCAAAGACGCAGCGGCCGAAATGCGCCGGGCTTAATAGGTTAGAGGAGATAGAAGAAATGACAACCACACGTCGTGAATTCCTTAAAACGTCCACGTCCGCTGCGGGCGTTGCCGTACTGAGCATGTATGTGCCCGGTTTCGGTGGCAAAGAGGCGAACGCAGCAGGCTCGCTGCACACCCCGAACGTCTGGGTGCACATCGCCGATAACAATGAAATTACCCTGATCTCGCACATGTCGGAGATGGGCCAGGGCGTACACACCTCGCTGCCTGCGCTGATCGCTGAAGAGCTGAACGTTGATATCACCAAGGTCAAAGTAGCGACTGCTGCTGCTGACCCGGCTTACGTCAACGGCTTGCTCGGTGCGCAAATCACCGGTGGCTCGACTGCTATCCGTGATGCATGGGAAAAGCTGCGCGTAGGTGGCGCCCAGGTGCGCGTTATGCTCGTTGAGGCGGCCGCTAACAAATGGGGCGTGCCAGCGTCGTCGCTGAAGGCTGAGAACGGTGTTGTGTCCGGTGGCGGTAAGTCCGCAACCTACGGCGAACTCGCGTCGGCGGCTGCTGCGATCCCGGTACCGAAAGAAGTCAAGCTGAAAGACCCAAGCCAGTTCAACATCGTCGGGAAGGCGATCCCGCGTTTGGATATCCCAGCCAAGGTCAATGGTACCGCCGGGTTTGGCATTGATGTGAAGGTCCCGGGTCTAACATATGCTTCGATTGAGATGTCACCTGTCATCGGTGGCCAGCCTAAGAGCTTTGACGACTCTGCAGTTCGTAACCTGCCTGGTATCATCGGCGTGTACAAGATCAACGGTGGTGTTGGTATTGTGGCTGACAGCTACTGGCGCGCGTACAAAGCGCGCAAGGCGCTAAAGGTTGACTGGGACCTCGGTCCGGGTGCAAACCTGAATACCAAAGGTATGTGGGACGGCACCAAAGCCGCCGCCAAGTCGGTTGCCCCCATCAAAGTTCGTCCTGATATTGGTAACGCGGACCAAGCTCTGAGTAGCGCAGCGAAAGTCCTGAAGGCTGAGTACTTTACCCCTCATATGGGTCATCAGCCTCTCGAGCCAATGAACATGACCGCGATTGTGTCTGGCGACAAGTGCGAACTGATCGGTCCGACCCAGTTCCAGCAAGGCGCACAAGGCTTCGCTGCTGCAGCGATTGGCCTCAAGCCTGAAAACGTCACTGTTCGCACCACCTACCTCGGTGGCGGCTTCGGTCGACGCATCACCCAGGACTACGCGATTCAAGCTGCTGAGTTGTCGAAGGCATCGGGCCGTCCGGTCAAGGTGCTGTGGTCGCGTGAAGACGACATGAAGAATGACTGGTACCGTCCGCAGGGTGTAAACCGCATGGAAGGTGGCCTGGACGCATCCGGCAAGCCGGTCGCG
>JBJTXC010000329.1:0-4701 GCA_046082065.1 Burkholderiaceae bacterium | reverse complement strand
GTCAGTACCACACCGGGCTTCAAGGAAGCATTTCGCGGTTTTGTTGAAGCAGGTTGGCAAGGACTGCAGCATCCGCAGGCGTTTGGTGGTCAAGGGCTGCCCAAGTTACTGGGCACGCCGTGCACTGAAATGATCAACGCCGCTAATTTGTCGTTTGCTCTGTGCCCCTTGCTCACCGATGGTGCGATTGAAGCATTGATGACCGCTGGTAGCGAGACCCAGCAGCAGATGTACATCCCGAAAATGGTGTCGGGTGAATGGACCGGTACGATGAACCTGACCGAACCGCAAGCAGGTTCGGATCTGGCGTTGGTACGTTCACGCGCTGTGCCGCAAGGGGATGGCACTTACAAGATTTTCGGTACCAAGATCTACATTACTTTCGGCGAGCATGACATGGCCGAGAACATCATTCACTTGGTGCTGGCGCGCACGCCCGATGCGCCAGAAGGTGTGAAAGGTATCTCGCTGTTCATCGTGCCGAAGTTCATTGTGAATGAGGATGGTTCGCTCGGCGCGCGCAATGATGTGCACTGCGTCTCGATTGAACACAAACTGGGTATCAAGGCCAGCCCAACGGCCGTGCTGCAATACGGCGATAACGGCGGTGCGATCGGTTATCTGGTGGGGCAGGAAAATCGTGGCCTCGAGTACATGTTCATCATGATGAATGCGGCGCGCTTTGCGGTGGGTATGCAGGGCATCGCTGTCGCTGATCGCGCCTACCAAAAGGCAAAGCAATACGCCAAAGACCGAGTGCAGTCACGCGATCTCGCCGGTTCGAGCGGGCCGGTTGCAATCATTCATCACCCGGATGTTCGGCGCATGCTGATGAGCATGCGTGCGCAGACCGAAGCGGCGCGCTCGCTCGCTTATGTCACTGCTGCAGCGTTCGACGCCGCGCATCATCATCCCGCCGAAGCGAGCAGAAAATCGAACCTGGCGTTTTATGAGTTCATGGTGCCGATTGTCAAAGGCTGGTCGACCGAAATGGCGCTGGATGTCACCTCGACCGGTGTGCAGGTACACGGCGGCATGGGCTTCATCGAAGAAACCGGCGCCGCGCAGTACTACCGTGACGCCCGCATCCTGACCATCTATGAAGGCACCACGGCAATTCAAGCGAACGATCTGATCGGTCGCAAGACCGTGCGTGATGGCGGCGCGGTGGCCAAGGGCATCGTTGCCCAAGTACGCGCCACTGCCGCCGACCTGACTCAAGCTGATCATGCCGATTTGCATGCGATTGCACGTCGCCTGTCTGCGGCGGCCGATGCGCTAGAGCAGGTCGTTGATTACATGGTGGCCAACGTCAAGCACGACATCAAAGCGGTATTTGCCGGTAGCGTGCCTTACCTAAAAATGGCGGGCGTGGTGCTGGGTGGCTGGCAGATGGGTCGTGCCGCACAGGCGGCGCAGCAGAAATTGGCGGCGGGTGGTGGCGATGCCGAGTTCTTCAAGACCAAGATCGCCACTGCACGTTTTTTTGCGGATCATTATGTGGCGACCGCTGTCGCCTCACGCGACGCGATTGTCGAAGGCAGTGCGGGTGTACTGGCGCTTGATACCGAGGCTTTCTAAAAAGACAAGCAGATGGGCTTGGTTTTGACTCTGGAAACCCGCTATAATCCCGGTCTTTTTTCCCGTCAGTACCTCTTTCTCGAGATTATTATGGTCGTTATTCGTTTGTCCCGTGGCGGCTCCAAGAAGCGCCCGTTCTACAACATCGTTGCCGCTGATTCGCGTAATCGTCGCGATGGCCGCTTCATAGAGCGCATTGGTTTCTATAACCCGATCGCCTCCGGCGCCGCGGTAGGTTTCAACATCAACCAAGACCGTTTGGCGCACTGGCAAGGTGTGGGCGCGCAGTTGTCGCCGACCGTACAGCGGCTGGTGAAATCGTCCGCCAAGAAAGCGGCCTGATTTGACCGCTGGCAGCAGCTCGGGGCCTGCAATCCCCGATGATCTGGTGCTGGTAGCGCATGTGTCTGGTGCTTTCGGTATTGCGGGTTGGGTCAGGTTGAAAACTTACTCGGCTGAAGCGAGCGCACTGCAGTACGCAAAAACATGGTGGTTGGATAAGCCGAGCTTGCATGATGTCGATGTGTTGCAAGTCCGCGCGCAGGGTGAAGATATGGTGGCCCGCTTGATGGGTACCGAGAGCCGCGACGCAGCCGAGGATTTGCGCGGCGCGGCTGTAAAAATCCGGCGTGCGTACTTTCCGCCCTTAGGCGATGAAGAATTTTACTGGGTCGATCTGATCGGCCATGAGGTAGTCAACCTCGCTGGTGAGTTGTTGGGCGAGGTGGCGGGGCTCATCGACAACGGTGCGCACCCGATACTACGGGTACAACCCAAGCATGAAAGCGGTACGGTCTTGCAAGAATGGTTGATTCCTTTCGTTGACCAGTACGTGAGCAAAGTAGATCAACCGCATCGGCAGATTACAGTCGACTGGAAAAAGGATTACTGATCGCGCGGCGAGCAGGGGGAGTGATGGAGTTCGATGTTGTAACACTCTTCCCCGAGATGTTTGATGCACTGACCAAGCACGGCATCACACGGCGCGCGTTCGAGCAGCAGCAGGTGGCGTTACATGTATGGAATCCACGTGATTTCACTCATGACAAGCACCGCACGGTAGACGATCGTCCGTACGGCGGTGGTCCGGGCATGGTGATGTTGGCGGCGCCGCTTGAGGCGGCGATCAATGCAGCAAAAGCCAGGCCGCAGCAAGCGGGTTTGCCGGTGTCGCATACGATTTATTTATCGCCTCAGGGCGCGCCGTTGCATCACCAAAAAGTGAAGCAGTTGGCAGACATGCCCGGGTTGGTGTTGTTGTGTGGTCGGTACGAGGCCGTTGACCAACGCTTGATCGAGCGTTGTGTTGATGAAGAACTCAGCCTCGGTGATTTCGTTCTGTCGGGTGGCGAGTTACCTTCGATGGCGTTGATGGACGCGGTGATTCGTCTGCTGCCGGGGGTCTTGAACGATGAGGCCTCCGCAGTCGAAGACAGCTTCGTCAATGGCTTGCTGGATTGTCCGCATTACACGCGACCCGAGGTCTACCAAGGCGCTGAAGTTCCGCCGGTTTTACTCGGCGGGCACCATGGTGAGATTGAACAATGGCGGCGCGAGCAGTCCTTGGCAGTCACGCTGAGCAAGCGGCCCGAACTGATCGCCAAGGCGCGCGAGCAAGGGTTGTTAAGTAAAGCCGACGAAGCCGTGCTGAAGAAATTGCAGTAAACGTAGTTTGTTGTCATGTCCGAGTGCAAACTCGGTTTTGTTAACCCCATCCTCTACCGGGCATTTGGTTTAGTAGAGTGCCTCACAAAGCGTCGATCACACGGCGTGCCGGCGTAGACAGTGCAGTCTGCGCGGTATGGCGGTGCAACTCGGTGAGCGGCGTTTTGTGAGGCACTCTTGCGCTGGCAAGATGGTTCAGGAGAAAAAAATGGATTTGATCCAACAGCTTGAACAGGAAGAAATTGCTCGTCTTGGCAAAAACATTCCTGAATTCGCGCCCGGCGACACTGTGGTGGTGAATGTGAATGTGGTCGAAGGTAACCGCAAGCGTGTACAGGCCTATGAGGGTGTCGTTATCGCGCGCCGTCATCGCGGCCTGAATTCGAATTTCATCGTACGCAAGATTTCATCCGGTGAGGGTGTTGAGCGTACGTTTCAGTTGTATTCACCACTGATCGCATCGATCGACGTCAAGCGCCGTGGTGATGTGCGTCGTGCCAAGTTGTACTACTTGCGTGAGCGTTCCGGTAAGTCGGCGCGTATCCGCGAGAAGCTGCCCACCCGCAAGACGGAAGCAGCGGCACAGTAAGCGCCGATGTGCAAACGAGAAGGGCACCCAGCGTGCCCTTTTTCTTTTGCGCTGCCGATGGCGGTTCATTCACGATAGACAAACAGCAGCAAGCGCATGATTTTCGACCCGGTACTAGCCGACATCGATGCGGTGGCCAACGAGCCGGCCTTACCCGAGTCTCGCCTCGTCGCAGAGTGGTTACGCGATCGCTTTGCCCAGCCGGCTGTATGGACGCCAGAGTTCGTGGTCGAACTGGAACTGAACGCTGATCGGCGCGAGCCGGTACCTGCAGCTGTCCTGCTGCCGATGGTTATTCGACCAGACAGGCTACAGCTATTGCTCACGCTGCGCACTGCACACCTGAATGATCATGCCGGTCAGATCAGTTTTCCCGGCGGCAGAGTGGATGCTGATGATGTTGATCCGATTGCGACTGCCCTGCGAGAGACCGAAGAAGAGATCGGGCTTTCGCGCCGTCATGTCGAAGTGATCGGTTGCCTGCCCGATTATCAAACCGGTACCGGCTTTCGCGTCACGCCCGTGGCCGCCTTGGTGCATCCACCGTTCGAGCTCAAAGCGGACACCTTCGAGGTTGCTGAAATCTTAGGTGCCGATGAGCTTCCTGATGAACGGCGCCAATCATCAGCGCCGCAGTGCCATATTCCCCAACCACCCCGGTCGGCGCACCTTCTACACCATGCCGTATGAGCAGTATTTCATTTGGGGGGCGACGGCGGCGATGGTGAGGAATCTTTTCCATTTCCTTCGCGCTGCTTAGCGGAACTGATTTTCAGGCGGCTGGCGGTGTTGCGCCTCCTCGCCGTACTACGAGTACTGTCTTCGTCGGCGCGCCTTGCCATCCACCTGAGAATCAGCGCCGATGA
>JBJTXC010000328.1:0-3483 GCA_046082065.1 Burkholderiaceae bacterium | reverse complement strand
TTGAAGAGCATCGCCGGATGTTGGTTAGTGTGATATCAGGTATTTGTCTTTCGATGAAACTATCGTGATGCAAGATGCTCAGACCGCAGACTTGTTCGTGGCATCCGCCGCGCTGACGCTGCGAAACTTCAACCTTCGATTGAAAGTGAGGAAAGCGATGAAGAAATTATTTGCTATTCTGGCGCTTGCCTTGCTGGCTGCATGCAGCAACATGCCGGTCAGCAGTCAGTCCGGTCAGGTCCGTCACCCGGATCCGTTCCACTCCTATATTGATTGATGTACGGCCCGGCTTGTCCGGGCCGATAAACTCCCGGGCGTGAGGTGACGCCCACTAAACAAAAAAAATGAAAATATTCGAGAGTGTTGAGGCGCTGGAGGCGGCGCTGGGAACAGAAGTGGCTGTGTCCGATTGGACAACGATTAGTCAAGAACGAGTCAACCTGTTCGCGCAGGCGACTGACGACCCGCAGTGGATACACGTCGATGTTGAGCGCGCTGCCAAGACTTCGCCGTTCGGCGGCACGATTGCCCATGGCTATTTGACTTTGTCGCTGCTACCCAAATTTCTAGAATCGAGTGTTGATATGCGATTTTGTCGCATGAGCATTAATTACGGCGCCAACAAAATACGCTTTCCATCGCCGATGCGCACCGGTCGTCGCATGCGCGGACGGTTTTCTTTGCTGGCGCTTGAGCGACTCGAGGGCTGCGTACAAAACGTTTGGCTTTACACCGCCGAACAAGAAGGCGAGGACAAGCCCGTGTGTGTGGCCGAAGTGGTGCTGAGGCAGTACTTCTGAATACGCCTGCTGGGCAGCGGTGGGACGCATGACATTGGATTCAGAAACCTAATGCATTCGATCGATGGCGAGGGCTGCCAACGCCGTAATCAGCCTCACAAGGCGGGTTCTAAATTTGTTTCTGAATAGCGTAGGTCACCACACCCCAAACAGCGCCGTCGCCTTCAGTCGCTGCTACTGCGCCGTAATCACGATGCGTGACTGCCTGTCCTGCACCCATTCGACGAATCGACAACGCATCGTTTATCAAAACGATAATTAATTGGTCTTGCTTGGGCGTGGCAAGGCGATCAACCACCAATAAATTGCCTTTTTTAAGACCATATTGCTCAGCCGCCGGATCCCGTACCGGAAAAATCACCGTAGATTTGGGGTTGGTAATCAGCAAATCATCGAGCGTGGTGGAACGGCGCACGGTATCAACGGCCATAGACCCGGCCGAGACATCCCGAACTTTATCGAGATGCTGGACGTTGGATAAATTCAGGGCTAGGCTTTCGGATAGATCGGACATGGGATTAGAGTACTGTATATTTGTACAGCTATCAAGCCCGTGAAATAATTGTTTTTATAATAATAAAAAGTCGATATGGATAAAGCCGCCAAACGAGCGGCAAATTCGAAACAACTGATTCGGAGGAGAACAATGAAAGTGGCAAAAACAATTCTGCTGTTACCTTTACTCTCGCTGGTGGTCGGGTGCTCGAGCAAATTCGATGAGTGCGTTGAAAAGGAAAAAGAGTCCTACCGAACGCGCAATAATGGCGCAAGCTATGGCCAAGTCCAGAGCAAGCAAGCCGAATTCGAGATGATGTGCTCCAGCTTCAAGGGTAAATAAGAAATCATGAAACAATTCTTGCTGGGTCTTTTAATCACTTTATTCATGTCAACTGCCACCGCACACCCGCAAGACAATCTGACGCCGGAAGGATTGATGCACTACTACCTGAAAGTGCTCAACGAAGAAAACCTTCCGGCGCTACAAGACGTGTACCACTTCCCACATATCAAACTGGTATCCGGGCAACTGATCGTGGTTGATGACAAGACTGTGCCGGTCATCGACATGGATGGTTTGAAAAAAAGTGGCTGGAAGTATTCGAAAATCAAAACCATCAAGGTCCTGAGTCAGGGTGATCATGCCGCGTTAATCGAGATGAATTTCTCTCGCTATGACTCTCAAGACCGCGAATTTCTGAACCAGACCACCTTCTACAACCTCACAAAAAACAAAGGATACTGGCAGATCATCAGCATCCACTCGATGGGCGCGCTGGCCGGCGTAAAAACAAAATAGCTTTGTCGTAATTCACGTCGGCAGCCCCCTTCAGAGTCAATGCGTTTAATTATTTTTGCCCTACTGCTTGCATTGAGTCAGTCGGTTTTTGCAGAGTGGATGTTCCTCGGCGCTACCGCTGATGGTACGGCCTACTTGATCGATCCCGCTTCAATAAAAAACAGAGGTCAACTGGTCGAGATGCTCACCATGCAAAATTTACGTGCCGCGCGCAAAGTGAATGGCAGCGAGTTTCGCTCCGCAATTGGTCATACGCTGTACAACTGTACCGACAAAACCAGTGCTACAACGGCAATTCGTCAGTTTTCGGGAGAGCGTGGCGCCGGCAAGGTGGTTGGGTCGTTTAAACAAAAACCCAAAGAGATTATCTGGGACGCGATTCTGCCCAACACCATCATGGAAAAAGAGTGGCGAGTTGCGTGCCGGTTGGGCTAATGCATGCCTTGGACGCGCTATGCTACAAAAAGAATCTAACAGTACTATCGGACACTATCTGTCCGCATAGACAGAGAAGGATAACCATGCAAAAAATCAACTTCACCCTGGAACAATTTCGCGCAGTCATGCTCGCCGCAGGCTACGACGAGGTGACTGAACGGCACTGGGAGCCGAACACCAAACTTGATGAGCACACGCATCCATTCGATGCCAATGCCATTGGTGTCAGCGGCTATGTGTGGCTAAGCGGGAATGGCGGCGATCCAAAGCGGCTATCTGCAGGCGATACATTCCATGTAGTTGCCAATACTCCCCACGCTGAAGAATACGGTCCGGAAGGTGCGAGCTATTGGGTCGCACGAAAAAACCAGACCACATAATGCAGAACTCAATTTTTCCTACCCACGGAGATCAAAATGAAAAAGTTTTTAACCCTGATTATTTCAATACTTACGCTCAACACCAATATTGCTTTTGCAGATAACAAGGGCTATGAGCAAAAAACGGTGTTGGAGAATGAGCGAGTGCGAATTGTGCTCACGACGATCAAACCAGGTGGTGAGTCTCCCAGCGTTACGAGAGAGCAGGACCGCATCGTCTACGCGGTCAAAGGCGGTGCAATCGAAAGAATATATGAAGATGGCACCACCACACCCGTGAGTTACAAGACCGGCGATGTGGTGTTCTCAAACAAGCCTGAAGACAAGCAAAAATACGCGGTCAAAAATATCGGCAAATCGACCGTTATCTTGCAAGTAACATTTCTGAAGTGATAGATTAAAATATGCCCTGGCTCAGAGAGTTAATTTTCTGTAACTTGTGATTGCTTAACACCTTGAAAACAATAATTTAACTTAGGGGGACGTCCATGAAAAACTCATCTATTTACCTGCGGTTTATTCAGCTCGTTAAAGTACTGGAGTCAGCTCAGCCACTGGCAGCACTGGC
>JBJTXC010000327.1:0-6422 GCA_046082065.1 Burkholderiaceae bacterium | reverse complement strand
AGGCGATTGTCTGCAACATCGGTCACTTCGACAACGAGATCGAAGTCGTCGCGCTCAAGCAGTACACCTGGGAAAACATCAAGCCGCAAGTCGACCATGTGATCTTCCCCGATGGTAAGCGCATTATTCTGCTCGCAGAGGGCCGTCTGGTGAACCTGGGTTGCGGTACTGGCCATCCGTCTTACGTGATGAGCTCGTCGTTCGCTAACCAGACCATCGCGCAGATCGAGCTGTTCACCAAAACCGAGAACTACCCGATCGGTGTCTACACCTTGCCCAAGCATCTCGATGAAAAAGTCGCGCTGCTGCAGCTCAAGACGCTCAACGCGCAGCTCACCAAGTTGACTGATGAGCAGGCGGCGTACATCGGCGTCAAGAAGGAAGGCCCCTACAAGCCTGATCATTACCGGTACTGATCGTAAATCAGCAGATGGGTAGCAACGATCACGCTACCCATCTGAATCACCCAGCCGAGATTCGATGCGATTGCTACTGATCTGGCTCGTCAACACGCTCACGCTATTTGTGCTGCCGCGCTTGCTCGACACAGTGCAAGTCGACAGTTTCACCACAGCGCTGACAGCAGCATTGGTACTCGGTTTGGTGAATACGCTGATTCGCCCCATCATTCTGGTATTGACCTTACCCATTACCTTTGTCACGCTCGGGCTGTTCATCTTTGTTATCAACGGGCTGATGTTTTGGGCGGTGGCCGACATCGTGCCGGGTTTTCAGGTGACTAGTTTCGGCGCAGCGATTGTCGCTGCGTTTGTGTACAGCGTCGTGTCTTGGTTGTTATCTGCGTTTATCCCGAAATAAAACCATGCAACAAACTCTATTCAGTGTTGAATTTTTTCCTCCTAAAACCTCGGAGGGTATCGACAAACTCAGGCAAGCGCGTCAGCAGCTTGCTGTGATGAAGCCCGCATATTTTTCTGTCACCTTCGGCGCTGCCGGCTCAACCCAGGCAGGTACGCGCGATACCGTGCTCGAGATTCAGCAAGAGGGCTATCCCGCTGCGCCGCATCTGTCTTGCATCGGTCGCACACGCGATGATCTGCGCGCCATTATCAATGAGTACAAGGCGCACGGTATTCGTCACATCATTGCACTACGCGGTGATCTGCCCAGCGGTTTTGGCGGCACCTTTGGCGAGCTTCACTACGCCAGCGATTTGATCGCCTTTATTCGTGAAGAGACCGGTGATTGGTTTCACATAGAAGCAGCGGCTTACCCGGAAATGCACCCGCAGGCGAAGTCACCGCAGGATGATTTGCAGAATTTTGTGCGTAAAGTAAAAGCCGGTGCCAACGCCGCTATTACTCAGTATTTTTACAACACTGACGCGTACTTCCGTTTTGTGGACGATGCCGCGCGCATGGGTGCCGATATCCCGGTGTTCCCCGGCATTATGCCGATCACGAACTTCTCGCAGCTGGCCAGGTTCTCTGATATGTGCGGGGCTGAAGTGCCGCGTTGGATCCGGCTCAAACTCGCTTCGTTTGGCGACGACACCAAATCAATTCGCGCGTTTGGTTTGGATGTGGTGTCGCAGATGTGTGATCGCTTAATAGCAGGCGGCGCACCCGGCTTGCACTTCTACTCATTGAACCAAGCTGCGCCAACGTTAGCGATTTGGGAGCGATTGAGCCCGACTGCGCATGCATAAAAATGCTTGGGCGCCAAAAACAATGCCCCGTGAGGGGCATTGTTGCGTATCAGCGCAGCGCCGACACGGCCAACTCAAAAAGTGCACGGACCGATGCAGGACTTTTACCTACTGCGCGCTGAGTGAGCGCTAGGCCTGTTTGCTCTTGCAGGTAGCTTGCAGCCAAATCACTCGCAATGCCGCCGCGCCATTCACCACGGCTGGCAGCATCATTGAGGAATCGCGCGAAGTGCGCATGGAAATGCGCCTGCATCGAATCCAGAAGTGCTTGTGTTTGCGGACCGAAGCGCGAGCGTGTCGCGCGCATCTTCACGAAAAGGCAACCTGCTTCCATCTGCGGGTCATCGCTGGCAAAGCTGATCAGGGCATCGAGCTTGGTGCTGTAGTTCTGTGGGCTTGAGAGTAGCGCTTCGAAGGACGTCAGCACCGTCTGCCCATAGCGCTCCAGTACAGCAGCGGTCAGACCATCTTCACTCCCGAAGTCGCGGTACAGCGAGGGCTTGGATACGCCCGCCAGCGCACATACGGCGTTGAGCGAGACGGCGGCCCTTTCGTCCTGCCAATAGGCGCTCATCGCCGTCTCAAGCACATGAGACCGGTTCCGGGTGATTGGGCGTCCGCGCGTTCCCGATGGTCGGAGGACAGATGGTCCTCAGCCTCACAGCGTTGGCGGCCTAGCGCCATTTAAGTCGAAAATGAGTTCGAATCTCCGACGGCTCCAAAAATAGAGCGTCTAAAACTGAACGAGTGAGCTAAACAATTTCTACTAGTCAGTCAAAATAGTATCCAGCGGAATATCATGCGCCTCAGCCGCAAAACTCACCTTGCTAAACGCATAGGCGATGCCCACAGCGCGTGGTCTTGGTTGTTGAGCCAGCGTTCTGTCAAAGTAGCCGCCACCAAACCCTAATCGTAAATTTTGTTCGGTGTAGCCTATGCAGGGCGCAAGCACCGCGTCCGGCTGCAGATACTCACCGCGCGCGGTGGGCGCTACCGTGCCACTGGCATCTTTGGCGACAGCGTCACCCGGTTGCCAACGCACGAATACCAGCGGCTCATGCCTGACCAGCACCACCGGCATCGCCAGCTTAATGCCATGCGTCGGCAGTGCGTCATAGAGCGCCGACATATCTGGCTCACCCGCTATCGCCAGATAAGCGCCCAATACATTGACCCGATGATCTATGAGCCACGCCAGTAATTTGGCGACGATGCGCGCATCGGCAGCAGCCTTGTCTGCGGGCGACAGCGCGCGCCGCGCTGCAATCAACTGCTGCCTGAGTTCGGCTTTGGAAGTTGGTTGATTCATGAATGACAAATCAAGTTAATCGACGGAATCAATTTTTGAGTGCGTGATATTCTAAGGCCATCAAATGATGGTACTTAGAAATTCATGAAGCATTATTCAACAGGGTGGCTAGCTGCGATTTTATACACCGCCATCAGTCTCGTGTGGCCTGCTTTGCCTGCATCGGCGGCTACCCGGCACGCGGTCATGGTGGGCAATGCGGCCGACGCTGATTTTCTCGCGCTGCGAGAGGCGGCCTTGCGTGGTGAAACTGGCGAGGCAAACCGGATCGCGGCTCGTCTGGGAAGCTACCCGATTCAATCCTATGTTGATTATTACCGGCTTTATCCGCGCTTGGTTGCTGCACCCGAGGGAGAAATTCGTCAGTTTCTCGAGCGTTATGACGGCACTGCGATTGCCGACCGCTTGCGCAATGACTGGCTGTTATTACTCGGTCGCGCGCACGACTGGCGTGTGTTTGATGAGCAGTACCCCCTGTTTGTGTTGAATGACGACACACAGGTCAAGTGCTACGCACTGCAATCACGTTTAGCCAAAGGTGAAAACATCACCAAAGCAGCGCGAGATTTGCTGCAACAACCAAAATACTATGGCGATGCGTGCGTTGAATTAATAGGCAAACTCGCGAAAGAAAAAAAATTCAACGAATCCGATGTATGGCGACAGGTTCGTCTCGCAGCAGAAAATGGTGTAAGCAGTACGGCGCGTCGCATCGGTAACCACACCGATGTCAATGACAAACAGCTCGCGCAGGCAATCGATAAGCCTTTTGCAGTGCTCGAGCGAGGCGCGGTGGGCGGCCGCACCTCACGTGAACTGTTCCTGATCGCATTAGGCCGTGCCGCACGCGATAAGCTCGACAAAGCAGCGCATCAGCTTGAAAAAGCGCAGTCTCGGCTGAATGCGGAAGAGAACGCGATTGCCTGGTCGCAGCTGGCGTTGCAGGCGTCGCTGGTACTCGATAAAGATGCACCCACCTATTGGCGTCGAAGCTTCGATGCGCCCTTATCGGTCGAGGGCTATCAATGGCGTGTGCGGGCTGCGCTGCGCGTCGGCGACTGGCCACTGGTGGCAAGATCGATTGATGCCATGCCACCCGAGTTGCAGAAAGATCCGGCGTGGCTTTACTGGCGTGGACGTGCGCACACCGCGCAGGGACGCACCGACGAGGCCAAACAACATTTTGTGCAAATCGCCGGGCAGCATCATTTTTATGGCTTGTTGGCGACCGAAGAGTTGTCGCAACCCATTCTGGCGCCAACCAAACCTGCGCCGCCCACTGCTGCCGAACTTGCCGAGGCGAGCGCAAACCATGGATTGGTTCATGCGCTGAAGTTTTACGAATTGGAATTGCGCTTCGAAGGCAACCGCGAATGGAATTGGCAGCTGCGCAAAATGAATGATCGTCAGCTGCAGGCGGCCGGCGAATTCGCGCGACGTAGTGAGGCGTTAGACCGTATGGTGGCTAGTGCTGATCGCGCCAAAGCCGAACTTGATCTTGCGCAGCGCTACCCGACGCCACATGAAGACATCATGTATTCCGCTACGGCAGGCATTGGCTTGGACAAGGCGTGGGTGTATGGGCTAATACGGCAAGAGTCACGCTTTGTAAAAACTGCCCGCTCGGTCGTCGGTGCCTCGGGGCTGATGCAGATCATGCCGCGCACTGCCGCCTACGTCGCAAAAAAAATCGGCATGAGCGGTTTTTTATTATCCGGTTTAAATGACACGCGAACCAACATCACGCTCGGTACCCAATATCTGAACATGGTGTTGGCGAATCTTGGTGGTTCACAAACCCTGGCCACTGCCGCTTACAACGCCGGCCCCAGTCGTCCGCGGCAGTGGCGAGCGCTGCTGGAAAAACCAGTTGAGGGTGCCATCTTCGCCGAGAGTATTCCGTTCTCCGAGACGCGTGGTTATGTCAAGGCGGTACTCGCCAATGCCACTTGGTATGCGTTACATTTTGATAGCCATGCGCCATCGCTCAAGGCGCGACTTGGTATTGTCTCGCCACGTGACGCCAATTTGATCGAACTCGGCGATTTGCCCTAAGGTCTGCGATGCATCATTCCTCTGTACTTTTGATTGGCGGTAGCGGTTTTATCGGAACTCACATTGCCGCGCGGCTGTGTGCATCTGGTCGACAGGTGATCGTACCCACGCGTCGCTATCACCGCGCGCGTCACCTGCAGGTATTGCCTACCGTTCAGGTGACCGTGGCTGACATTCACGACCCGGCGACCCTCGACAAGCTATTGCAGCGCGTCGATACCGTCATCAATCTGGTAGGGGTATTGCACTCATGGCCAGCCCGACCGTGGGGCGCGGCATTCGAGCGTGCGCATGTGGCGTTGCCGCGTATGCTGGCGCAAGCGTGTGCGCGGCATAACGTCAAACGCGTGTTGCACATGTCGGCGCTCGGCGCCGCGATTGATGGGCCGTCGATGTATTCGCGTTCCAAGGCGGCGGGTGAACGTATTCTGCTCGACGCCAAAGATTTGCAAGTCACTTCGTTTCGGCCTTCGGTGGTGTTCGGCGCGGAAGATAATTTTTTGAACTTATTCGCCAAGTTGCAAGCCCTTGCGCCTGTCATGCCATTGGGTGGCGCCGACACTCGCTTTCAACCGGTCTACGTCGGCGATGTGGCGCAGGCATTCGTCGATGCAATCGAAGATCCCGGCACCGTGGGTCGGGTGTATGAGATGGTGGGACCCCGCCAGTACACCTTACGTGAGTTGGTACGTTTGGCGGGTGAATACAGTGGCCATGCGCGCCCCGTGATCGGGCTGCCTGGCTGGATCGCCCGACTGCAAGCTTTGCTGCTCGAGTTATTGCCGGGGCCCACGATGATGAGCCGCGATAATCTTGACTCGATGAAGCAAGATAACGTCGCTACTGGCCAATACCCATTGCCGCCGCACTGGCAGCCCACGCCACTCGAAGCCGTCGCACCAGATTATCTTCGTGCGGGTGCATGACCGCTTTCAAGGCTTATGTGGTCGGTGGTGCAGTGCGCGATGCGCTGCTCGGCTTGCCGGTGAAAGATCGTGACTATGTGGTGGTGGGTGCCACCCCCGAGCAGATGCTCAACAACGGCTTCACTGCCGTAGGCAAAGACTTCCCGGTTTTTTTGCATCCACAAACGCATGAAGAATATGCGTTGGCACGCACCGAGAGAAAAACCGCGCCCGGCTATTCGGGTTTTGCGTTTCATGCTGCGGCCGATGTCACGCTCGAGCAAGACCTGCAACGTCGTGATCTCACCATCAATGCGATTGCGCAAGATGCGGATGGCACGCTGATTGATCCATACGGTGGGCAAGCCGATCTTGCCGCCAAAGTATTTCGACACGTATCAGCGGCATTCGCTGAAGACCCGGTGCGTATTTTGCGGGTGGCGCGATTTGCTGCACGATTCAATGACTTCAGTGTTGCGCCCGA
>JBJTXC010000326.1:0-8854 GCA_046082065.1 Burkholderiaceae bacterium | reverse complement strand
GACCGCGCGCGCCAGATGACGGATGCGGCCAATGTACGCCGCGCGTTCCGTGACTGATATTGCGCCCCGTGCATCAAGCAAATTGAAGGTGTGCGCCGCTTTGAGCACCATTTCGTAAGCAGGCAATGCCAGCTTGGCCTCCATGAGGCGCTTCGCTTCTGACTCGTAATTTGAAAATAGTGAAAACAAAAACTCGGCATTCGAGTATTCGAAGTTGTAAGTCGATTGCTCAACTTCATTTTGGTGAAATACATCGCCATAGGTCAGCGATTGTTTTACGCCGTTGTGTTCCCATTCAGTCCAGATCAGATCGAATACATTTTCAACGCCTTGCAAATACATGGCGAGGCGCTCGATGCCGTAGGTAATTTCACCCAGTACCGGTTTGCAATCGATACCGCCAACTTGCTGGAAGTACGTGAACTGCGTCACCTCCATGCCATTGAGCCAGACTTCCCAGCCCAGACCCCAAGCACCCAGCGTTGGATTTTCCCAATCATCTTCGACGAACCGCACATCATTCTCGGAAAGCTTGAGTCCGAGCGCTTCCAGTGAGCCGAGATAAAGATCAAGAATATTTTCAGGCGCAGGTTTCAATACGACCTGGTACTGATAGTAGTGCTGCATACGGTTGGGATTTTCACCGTAGCGCCCGTCTTTAGGACGGCGCGATGGCTGCACATACGCAGCACGCCAAGGCTCAGGACCAATGGCGCGTAAAAAGGTGGCAGTGTGTGATGTACCAGCACCTACTTCCATGTCGTACGGTTGCAGTAGTGCGCAGCCGTGCGCATCCCAGTATTCCTGTAGT
This sequence comes from Burkholderiaceae bacterium, assembly GCA_046082065.1. GTDB lineage: Bacteria > Pseudomonadota > Gammaproteobacteria > Burkholderiales > Burkholderiaceae_D > Pernthalerella. The sequence goes on along the minus strand of JBJTXC010000326.1, from coordinate 8,043 downwards.
TTCAGAATGACTTGTTGGAAGCTCAGCATGGGAGAAGTGAATATATTGCGTAAACCCGAGATTTTATCGGGTTTTATACCGCCCGAGGAACTGCATGGCCGAGGTCCGGCTTATTTATAACCATCGATCTCATGAGGTCGATGGTAGGTACTGCCAATGCCGCAAGCGGCGCTAACACATGGTATTCAGTCGTATGCAGAGCGACCGCGTGAGCGTAGCCAGAGGATAGACACCACAGCCAGCGTTAATCCAACCGGCAGACTATTCCCTATGCGTACATACGGGGTCAGGCCTTGCATGCCCTGAACATTTGCTTCGAGCGTATCGCGCGTAAATGGTGCCAGCTGAGCGATCACATCGCCTCGGTGATTAATGACCGCGGTGGCGCCAGTATTCGTGGCACGCAACATCGGTCGTGCGGTTTCTAGCGAGCGCATCTGCGAAATCTGCAGGTGCTGAGGCAGTGCGATGGTGTCTCCAAACCATGCAATATTGGAAACGTTAAGCAATATGCTGGGCACAGGCGCATGGCGGTCGGCGGCTGCAAGAAGCTGCGATCCAATTTCCTCGCCAAACAAATCTTCGTAGCAAATATTCGGCAGTATCCATTGGTCTTTCACATGGAACGCCGGTTGGTGCAAGTCGCCGCGGCCGAAATCACCGAGCGGCATGCGCATCATGTCGACAAACCACCGGAAACCGATCGGTATGAACTCACCAAAGGGTACCAAGTGATGCTTGTCATAGCGGTAGCTCACCCCGTTGCCAATGCCGATCACGCTGTTCAGGTAAATACCGGGGGCGCTGCTCCAGGGTGCGCCGATCAGGAGTCGGCTGTCATTTGATTTGGCGAGTGCCGACAATTGATCCAAGTACTCGGGCGGTAGTTGGCTCGATAGCAGTGGAATGGCGGTCTCGGGTGTCGCGATCAGATCAGCACGACGCTCGCCAATCATGGTTTGGTATAGCTCGAGCGACGCGGCGATTTGCTCGGGCTCGAATTTCATCGCTTGCGGCACATTGCCTTGCAGCAGTCGCACTGAAATTGGCTGACCCAGCGGCGCGCTCCACTGCAGATCGTTGAGTTGGTGACCGCCGAGTGGCACCACCACCAACAAAGCAACGGCAACCGCTTGCGGACGGCGCAGCATGATGATCAGTGCGATACAGCCAGCTAACACGCTCGCCAATAGGCCGATACCAAACACACCCACCAATGGTGCATAACCTGCGAGTGGACTGATCGTGTGCGCGTAGCCGGTGACCAGCCATGGGAAGCCGGTAAAAATCCAACCACGGGTCCAATCAGCCAGCATCCAGCAACAAGGCATCAGAAGCATCAGTGCCATGGGCCAGTGCAAGATGATGGTGATGCGCTTTGCCAGACCGAGCGCAAAGCCGTACAGCAGCCCTAAGCCTGCTGCCAGCAGCGATACGGCGAGCGTGGCCATCCATGCCGGCATACCGCCGAATTCATGCAGACTGATATAAAGCCAGTGCGTGCCGGCTGCAATGGATGCAGTGCCAAAGGCCCAGCCAAGCCGGAAAGAAGCTTGCGGTGATTTGGCGCGCTGAACCAGCATGAACAGCAGTGCGAGCGCCGCGATTTGCACTTGCCACCAGCCGAATGGTGCGAATGCAAACACCGTCGTCGCACCGGCGAGTAAAGACAACACCAAAGCTGGGGAAATCAATGTCATTGCGCGTTAAAAATCAAAGCGCGACTGGCAGGTAACACAACAAGCTGCTTCATTCGGCGTCGCCAAACAAACGCTCAGGCAGCTTTTCAACCATCAGCACGTGAACCTGGCGCGCGTCAGCACGCAGTACCTCAAAGCGCAGCTGCCCTAAATTGAACTGCTCACCTTTGCGCGGCATACGTCCTAAATGTTTGGCTACCACACCGCCCACGGTATCGACATCACCATTCGGCAGTTTTGTCTCAAGTTGCTCATTGAATTGTTCAATCTCCGTCAGCGCTTTGACACGCCAGCGCGGCCCAAAATCGCCATGATCCACGCTCAGGATATTGTCTTCTTCTTCGTCAAAATCGTATTCGTCTTCAATATCGCCAACGATTTGCTCCAGCACGTCTTCGATGGTGATGAGGCCCGCCACGCCGCCATATTCGTCTACCACAATCGCGATGTGATTACGGTTGGCGCGGAAATCTCGCAACAAAACATTCAGACGTTTTGATTCAGGAATATAGACAGCGGGCCGCAACATATCGCGCACATCAAATGATTCCTGCGCGTAGTAGCGCAGCAAATCCTTGGCCAGCAAAATACCAACCACTTTGTCACGATCACCATCGATTGCGGGGAAGCGCGAGTGCGCCGTCTCCAGCACCATCGGTATCCATTCTTCGATCGGTTTGGCAAGATCGACGACATCCATCTGCGAGCGCGGGATCATGATGTCGCGTGCAGCCAGGTCAGCCACTTGAAACACGCCCTCGATCATCGACAACGCGTCGGCGTCGATGACATTGCGCGCATGCGCCTCTTGCAACAAGCCGAGTAACTCGGCGCGGCTTTCGGGTTCGGGAGAGATGAGCGCCGTAAGCCGCTCAAGCAGTGATCGTTGCTGTTTTTGCTCAGCCGGACGACCGCCGGGGGGATAGTCTTGCATCGGGCGCAAAACCGTAGTTCAGGAGTCGGCAGGATACCGCAAAAAGTGCTCGAGCCCGTGTTAGGGCGATGAAATCGACAGGGCGTCAGCCGGACCAACTTGCTGAATTGGAATGAACTTCACTGGTTTGGCATGCCTAATCCGGCAAGAATTTCGGCCTCCAGCGCTTCCATCTCGGCTGCCTCGTCGTCATCCTCATGATCGTCGCCTTGCGCGTGTAGTACGCCGTGTCCGATTAGATGCGCTGCGTGCCGCTCCATGGGTAGCGCTTGTTGCGCTGCTTCGCGCAGCAGGACATCGACGCACAAGACGATATCAGCGCGCACAATGGCGTCGTCGGCTTGCTGATCATCTTCGTTGTAGGCAAAGGTCAGGACATTGGTGGCGTAATCTTTGCCGCGATAATCGCGGTTTAATTCGCGGCCTTCGTTTTCATCAACCAGCCGAATCACCAACTCGGCATCAGCAAACTGCGCAGCTTTTACCCAGCGTCGAATATCAGGTCGAGGAAGTGCATCAGCAAGTCGGCGATCTGCATACTGCACCGATAGCGTCAGCTTATGACTGGCCATCGCGTGCGTTTGCCGGTTGCGCCGCATCGTAAGCGTCGACGATGCGTGCAACCAAAGGGTGGCGTACTACATCAGCGCTGGTAAAGCGTGTGAATGCAATGCCGCGAACCGACGCCAACACCGAGAGTGCATCCACCAGGCCACTTTTCTGCCCGCGTTGCAAATCAATTTGCGTGACATCGCCGGTCACCACGGCTTTGCTGCCGAAGCCGATCCGGGTCAGGAACATTTTCATCTGCTCCGGCGTGGTGTTCTGTGCTTCATCCAGAATAATGAATGCATGATTCAGCGTGCGGCCACGCATGTACGCCAGTGGCGCGATTTCAATCGCCTGTTTTTCGAACATTTTTTGGGTACGATCAAAACCGAGTAAATCATACAGCGCGTCGTACAGAGGGCGCAGGTAAGGGTCGACCTTTTGCGCCAAATCGCCGGGTAAAAAGCCTAAACGTTCGCCTGCCTCAACCGCTGGCCGTGTCAGCACAATGCGCCGTACAGCGTCTCGTTCCAGCGCATCCACAGCGCAGGCGACGGCAAGATAAGTTTTTCCGGTACCGGCAGGGCCAACCCCGAAAGTAATGTCGTTACCCAGAATCTGCTTCAGATATTGCCGCTGATGCGGTGTACGGCCGCGTAAATCGGTGCGGCGAGTCTTTAATACCGGGTTATCGACGGTGTCTTCCGAAACACTATCTTGATTGCCGGGCGATGGCGAATTACCTACACCTGCGCGCGCTTCCGCGAGAGCGAGTTGTACATCGTTCACCGAGATAGGTTGCTGCGCATCGGCATAAAACCGTTCGAGCAGTTTCACCGCTTGTTCAGCCTTGTCGCCATCGGCAATGAATTTCTCGCCCCGACGAAATAGCGTCACATCGAGTGCTGCTGCGATTTGACGTAAGTTTTCATCGACCGGCCCGCACAGGTTGGCTAGTCGAAGATTATCGACCGGATCAGGCAAGAAAAAACGTGTCGTGGACGTGCTCAAGCTGGGTGTCTCATTGATGAATGACGATATCGCCTCTGAGCGAAAACGGGTGACTTTCGGTGATGTGCACATCGACGAATTGCCCGATCAGTCGCCCGGCATTTGGCCCTGCAGAAAAATTCACCACGCGATTATTTTCTGCGCGACCTTGCAGCTCGGAGGCATCTCGCTTGGCAGGGCCTTCGACCAGCACGCGCTGTATGCTGCCCACCATCGCCTCTGAAAAGCGTCGCGTGTTGTCCGCGATCTGTTTCTGCAGTATCTGCAACCGTGACAGCTTCACCTCAGGAGGCGTATGGTCGGTCAAGTTGGCGGCGGGTGTACCTGGACGCGCACTGAAAACAAACGAGTAGCTGTTATCGTAGCCAATATCGTCGACCAGCTTCATCAGCGCATCGAAGTCTTTTTCATCTTCACCCGGGAAGCCAACAATAAAGTCTGATGAAATCGAGATGTCCGGCCGCACCGCTCGCAGACGACGAATGATGGATTTGTACTCGAGGACGGTGTAGCCGCGTTTCATCGCGGCCAGAATCTTGTCAGATCCATGCTGTACGGGTAGATAGAGATGGTTGACGAGTTTCGGTACTTTTGCATACGTATCGATCAGTCTTTGCGTAAATTCTTTTGGGTGACTCGTGACATAGCGAATGCGTTCCACCCCCTCAAATTCCGCAATGTATTCGATTAGCAGCGCAAAATCAGCGATCTCGCCATCATTCATTACGCCTCGATACGCGTTGACATTTTGACCCAGCAAGGTGATCTCGCGTACGCCTTGCGTCGCCAGATTGGCAACCTCGCTCAGAACGTCGTCAAAGCGACGTGATATCTCCTCACCACGGGTATACGGTACAACGCAGTAACTACAGTACTTGCTGCAACCCTCCATGATTGACACATAAGCGCTCGCCCCGTCCACCTTCGCTGGTGGTAAATGATCAAATTTCTCGATCTCGGGAAAGCTGATGTCAATCTGCGGCTTGCCACTCTGCTGACGTTGTTGCAGTAAGTCGGGCAAGCGGTGCAGCGTCTGTGGTCCAAACACCAAATCAACGTAGGGAGCACGTTGCACAATGGCGGCACCTTCTTGTGACGCGACACATCCGCCCACACCAATCACCAAATTGGGGTTTTTTTGTTTCAGTTCGCGCACGCGACCTAAATCGGAAAACACTTTTTCCTGCGCTTTTTCACGCACCGAGCAGGTGTTGAAGAGAATGATGTCGGCATCGTCTGGCGTGTCTGTGCGCACAATATGCTGATCGACCCCGAGCACATCGGCCATTTTGTCGGAGTCATATTCATTCATCTGACAGCCAAATGTTTTGATGAATAGCTTTTTTTCCATTGCGGGTGAATAGCGTTTTATTGGCGTCGGAGTGCGCGCGCGGATGTGGGCGTTGCCAGAGCAATTTGGCGCAGGATTGCCGAAAATTATAGCAGGCGCGTCGGCCTGACGCGGGCCTACCGGCGGCGCGCGCGATATTTATTCGATACCTCTCATAAATGAATATCTTTCCATATTGCAACCTTAATGTGACGAGTGTTGCTAATAATCGGAAAAAAGTCGTTGATATTTTGATGGCCGATTAAATCTGATATATTCCAAACGTTTCAACCTGAATTCATTTTTCAAGAGGATTCTCATGCCACGTTTGTCCGTTGACGCCCAACTCGCGCGTATTCAAAAGCAAAAAGCTGTACTTGAAAAAAAAGAACAATTGCTTAAAAGCAAGGCCGAAAATAAGGACCTATCGAAAATCATCGCGCTGATCAAAAAAGCCGGATTGAGCGCGAGCGATATTGCCAAGGCAATGAAGGGTGGCCGCGGTCGCCGCAAGGGCAGTACGAGTAAGCTGGCAGGAAAGAAAATCCCACCGAAGTATCGTAACCCCGCTGATAAATCCCAAACTTGGACCGGTCGCGGCAAAATGCCGCTTTGGGCGGCCGAGCTATTCGAGTTGGGCAAACTGGAAAAAGCGCTGATCAAGGGCTAACACGTGCTGTTTAGGGGGTGATCATGCGCGCTGCTTTATTCATGGCCATAGCATTCGGTTTTTCAGTGCTACCAGCCATCGCAGATACTGTGCGAAGCAACCAAAAAGACTATGGCAGTCAGAGCAACACGGTCACCTCTCATGCCCACGGCGCGCCGGCCAAAGTCGTACCACCACCGAATCAGTCTTCTGTGAACCCGGTGGTGATTGTCACACCGCCGGTGGCACCTCCTCCCGCACCCGCCGGGCGGCGACCCTAAGCTGTTGTTCAGTCATCAGTGATTCTGCTAATGGCAGCCCATCAAATCATTCGATAAAGTCGCGTGAATATGGAGTCGACGATATTCGATCAATATGGCGGGATTCCCGTAGTTACTGACATCGTCAGAGATTTCTACAAGCGGGTGCTGCGGCGGCCGAATTTAAGGCGCTATTTTTTGAACGTCGAGGTCGACCATCTGATTGGGCATCAAGTGGCGTTTGTATCTTTGGCCATGGGCCGCATGCCCCATCATTATGTGGGCCGTGACATGCGGGTAGCTCACCATGGTCGCGGTATTACTGGCGCATCATTTGATCTGATGCTCGAGTTATTAGCGGACACCTTGCGCTCACATGAATTTGCCGAGGATGATGTTCAGCAGGTCATGGCGAATTTAAAAAAGTATAAAAGCCAGATTGTCGAGCGGTAGCCAGTCGGTTTGCTTGCCACAAGATGTAAAAAAAGCACCAAGATTTCTCTAAGTGCTTGATCTACTTGAATTTTGCTGGTGGTGATAGGTGGACTTGAACCACCGACCCCAGCATTATGAGTGCTGTGCTCTAACCAACTGAGCTATATCACCAAGAAGGCCGGCATTATCTTCGGGGCGTGGGGTGCTGTCAACCGAGCGCTTTTTGAATAAGCGCCAAGGCTTGCTCGGCGGTGTCGTTCGTCAGGCAATCGATCACCACTCGGTCAGTCATGCTGCGTAGCCAAGTCAACTGACGTTTGGCGAGTTGGCGTGTGGCGGCGACGCCTTTTTCGCGAAACTCATGGCGCGTGACCGTGCCATCGAGACACTCCCAAGCTTGTCGGTAGCCAACGCAGCGCATGGATGGCAGACCTGCATGTAAACTACCTCTGGCGCGTAGTGCCGCAACCTCGTCGAGTAAACCGGGTGTCGCGGAGAGCATCGCGTCAAAACGATTTGAGATGCGCTCGTGAAGCACTGACCGATCAGACGGCTCCAATGCAATCGATAACATCGAAAAATCTAAATTCGGTGGCTTGGATTTCGCGAGTTGAGCCGACATGGGTTGTCCGGTCAGCAGTACGATTTCCATGGCTCGCTGTATACGCTGCGTATCGGTCGGTTTCAATCGATCTGCTGTCATCGGATCGAGTGCGCGCAATCGTTCGTGAAGGACTGAGATACCGTGTCGCGTGATCTCCATATCAATCTGCGCACGAAGCGCTGGATCGGCGGGCGGCAAATCATCCAGCCCATCACGTAAAGCTTTGAAGTACAGCATCGTGCCGCCAACCAGTAACGGTAAGTTGCCGCGCGCGTGTATCTCGCTGATCAGTTGAATGGCGTCATCGCGAAATTGCCGCACCGAATAACTCTCGTTGGGTTCACGAATATCAATCAAATGATGTGGCACCGCGGCGCGCTCAGTGAGGCTTGGCTTGGCCGTGCCAATGTCCATGCCACGATAAATCAGCGCTGAATCAACCGAAATAATCTCGGTGGGTAATGTGGCGGCAATATGCAGCGCGGCAGCCGTCTTGCCTGATGCGGTCGGGCCCATGATGGCAACTGCCAGTGGTTTACTCATACGGCTGCGGATCGTCTGCCTATCAAGC
>JBJTXC010000325.1:0-2733 GCA_046082065.1 Burkholderiaceae bacterium | reverse complement strand
CAACCAAAGTGATGCGGCCATTGTCTGGCGCAGTCAGGCCAAGACACAGTCGTAACGTAGTGGTCTTGCCAGCACCATTCGGCCCCAACAAGCCATAGCATTCGCCAGGTTGCAGAGCGAACGACACATCGTCAATGACGACATGACGATCCTTGCCCTCGCCAAAGGATTTGCGCAAATGTTCAACCGTCAGAATGGACATGCTTGACTCAGGGCGAAGAGTTGGACTCGACTCAAAAACAAAGCCAGGCACTTGGCCTGGCTAGTAACGACTACCGCGTTATCGGGTTTGATACTTTCCCGCTGGGCCAGCGATGGCCATGACGAGATGAATCCTTATTCGGCAGCGACCGCTTCGGTATGCTCTGGACGATCAACTAATTCCACAAAAGCCATCGGCGCATTGTCACCCTGACGAAAGCCCATCTTCAGAATGCGCAAGTACCCACCATTGCGCTCTTTGTAGCGGGGCCCGATTTCAGCGAACAGCTTGACCACGATCTCGCGATCACGCAGACGCGAAAACGCCAAACGCTTGTTGGCCAAGGTATCCACCTTGCCGAGTGTGATCATGGGCTCAACCACACGGCGCAGCTCTTTGGCTTTCGGCAGCGTGGTCTTGATGGCTTCGTGTTTGAGCAAAGAGACCGTCATGTTGCGCAGCATCGCGAGACGATGCGACGAGGTTCGGTTCAGTTTGCGTAGTCCGTGACGATGACGCATGATAATTTCCTTTTACAAGTTTTAATCCAGCTCTTCTATCGCTAACGCTATGCGTTTGGCGCGGGCCGGTAAGGTTTCGAATAAACAGCGAATTACTTCTCGAGTCCTGCAGGCGGCCAGTTTTCGAGCTTCATACCCAAGGTCAGGCCACGTGAAGCCAGTACTTCCTTGATCTCGTTGAGCGATTTACGGCCCAGATTCGGGGTCTTCAGCAACTCGTTTTCGCTACGCTGAATCAAATCGCCAATGTAGTAAATGTTTTCTGCTTTCAGGCAGTTGGCCGAACGCACGGTAAGTTCAAGGTCATCCACCGGACGCAACAGAATAGGATCAACCGTCGGCGCACGCGATGGGGCCTCGGCGGCTGCCTCGGTGCCTTCAAGCGCAGCAAATACATTCAACTGATCAACCAGCACGCGTGCAGATTGACGAATCGCTTCTTCGGGCGAGATCACGCCATTGGTCTCGATATTCATGACCAGTTTGTCGAGGTCAGTACGCTGCTCCACGCGTGCAGAATCGACAGTGTAAGAAACGCGACGCACTGGCGAGTAAGAAGCGTCGAGAATAATGCGTCCAATGGTCTTGTTGGCATCCTCTGCCAGACGGCGCACATTGCCCGGCACATAGCCTCGGCCTTTTTCAACCTTGACTTGCATGTCGATCTTGCCGCCCGAAGTCAGGTGCGCGATCACATGGTCGGGGTTGATCAGTTCGACGTCGTGCGGCAGATCGATATCTGACGCCAGCACCGGGCCCTCTCCCTCTTTTTTCAGACTGAGCGTGACTTCATCACGGCTATGCAGCTTGAATACCACGCCCTTCAAGTTGAGCAGAATGTCGACCACGTCTTCTTGCACTCCGTCGATCGACGAATACTCATGGACTACGCCCGCGATTGTCACTTCGGTTGGCGCATAGCCGACCATGGATGAAAGCAGAACGCGGCGCAGCGCATTACCCAGCGTGTGGCCATAGCCGCGCTCGAAAGGCTCCATCACAACCTTGGCATGGCCAGGGCCGAGATGCTCAACTTCGATAATGCGTGGCTTTAACAGATTGGATTGCATGAATGTCCTTTCAATACCCTCGGCTCGTTACACCGATAAGGCTGATGGCATATCGAAAAACTACCCACCGAACAGTGGGTAGCGGGAAAAATCAGCGCGAATACAATTCAACGATCAGTGATTCGTTGACTTCCTGGTTGTAGTCGCTGCGGTCAGGCAAGGTCTTGAGTGAGCCTTCCATTTTTTTCGCGTCCACCGAAACCCACATCGGGAAGCCGGATTGCTCTGCCAACGAGAGAGCCTCGGCGATACGGACTTGTTTCTTGGCTTTTTCACGCACCGAAACAACATCGCCAACGCGAACAGCATAAGACGGAATATTCACGACATGACCATTGACCACGATCGCCTTGTGTGACACCAGCTGGCGCGCTTCGGCACGCGTTGAAGCAAAACCAAGGCGGTAGACAACGTTATCCAGACGTGACTCGAGCAGCTGCAGCAAGGTCTCGCCAGTGTTGCCTTTGCGACGATCGGCTTCAGCGAAATAGCGGCGGAACTGACGCTCCAGCACACCGTACATGCGTTTCACTTTTTGCTTTTCGCGCAGCTGGTTACCGTAGTCGGAGGTGCGAGCGCCGGAAGTACGGCCATGTTGTCCAGGCGGGACTCCAGCAGCAGCAGCAGGTTGGCGCCGGTGTTGCCCTTGCGGCGCTCGGCCTCGGCGAAATAGCGGCGGAACTGACGCTCCAGCACGCCGTACATGCGCTTGACCTTCTGCTTTTCACGCAGCTGCAGACCAAAGTCAGAGGTGCGCGAACCGCTGGTGCGGCCGTGCTGGCCCGGCTTGCTGTCGAACTTGGCCTTGTCCGTGATGGCGCGGCGGGCGCTCTTCAGGAACAGGTCGGTGCCTTCGCGGCGGGAGAGTTTGGCCTTGGGGCCGAGTAGACGTGCCACTTGGAATTTCCTTTGAGTTAGCTACCACAGGACTGGCTGTGGG
>JBJTXC010000324.1:0-3061 GCA_046082065.1 Burkholderiaceae bacterium | reverse complement strand
ACAGGAACGCTGGCCGGGGGTCACTTTCCATGCCACGCGTGAACATGCAGTGCGTGTGAGCTGAATCGTTTCGATTTCAAGTTAAAGGTATCAATAAAAAGCTGCGAGCGTTGTTGCACTGTCTGGCCGCGGATCGGCACTGGCTGCGACGGTGCCTTTGCCAGGTGCGCTCTGGCATATTTTTTCATGTCTTGAGGTCGACTGATGTCGATCTTGATTGCTACTCGCTTTTTTTGATGTCTCGCAACCGGTAAATAGCAGCAACTGACTACACTGATTTTTTTCGGTGATGATCATGTTGACTGCGACTTATTCCATCATAACGCTCAAGATAGAGCAGCGACGCGCGCGCTGGACGTTGTCGTCAATCCAGCGGCATATTTTGTATGGCATTCGCCATGTCAGACAAGCGAGTGGTGTCGATCTTGAAGCGCTACTCAACCGGTTGGCGCAATTCGAGCAGTACTGTCATCGACGCAAGGTAGAGGTGTTCTTTATTCCTGCGTTGCGCAAGCTCACTCACGAAGCAGATGCATTACTTGATGAGCTAGAGCAGTTGAGCAAGACCAGTGTTGACCTACTGCGTTCGGTTCGCGACAAGCTTCAACATTGGTTGCGTAATGACGCCAGCGCGGTCGACGACATTTGCGTCACGCTTGAGCAGTGCTGCGCTTCTTTTTATCGGCGGCTCGTGCGCGAGGAGGAATTGGTGGCGCTGGCCGAGCGTGTCATCCCGCCCGAGGAGTGGTTCGGGATCGCCAAGTGTTTTCTATATGAAGACGGTCGCGCGCTCAGGCTAAAAGAGCCGGTCCACGATGAGGAAGAGTAGCCATTTCCCACCTTTGCCCCACCATAAGGCGCACTAAAAAAGTGCGTATCCAGCAATTTGCACCAAAATAATGCAATTCATTTGGCTTGCCACGGGCGCTAGGGCGCCTGCGGTGCTGCCACTCAGCGCGTCTTAGCTGTCAACGTCTTGTTCTGATTCAAACTTTCTGCGGGTGGATTACCCGAGTCGTTGCCCACGCTGAAGCAGGTCAGTGGCATGGAATCTGCTACCATCCCGCCCCGAGTTCCAGTTGCAAGCCCACCGACTCGCCGGTGTTTTACCGGCGCCGAGTCCGCAACAGGCCAACCCCGATTCCAAGTAAGTATTTTCAATTCCGCAACCTTCCGGGAGAGTTCCATGGCAAAGACGGCCGCAGATGTATTGAAGATGGTGAAAGACAACGAGGTCAAGTTCGTTGATTTTCGTTTTACCGACACGCGCGGTAAAGAGCAGCACGTATCGGTGCCGGTATCGCACTTTGACATGGATAAGTTCGAGTCAGGTCATGCCTTTGACGGCTCGTCGATCGCTGGCTGGAAAGGTATTGAAGCATCGGACATGTTGTTGATGCCTGATCCGAGCACCGCCAATCTCGATCCGTTCATGGAAGAGACCACGCTGTTCATGCAGTGCGACGTGATTGAGCCTAGCGATGGTAAGGGCTACGACCGTGATCCGCGCTCGATCGCCAAGCGCGCTGAAGCTTACTTGAAGGCATCAGGCTTGGGTGACGCAGCTTATTTCGGCCCTGAACCTGAATTCTTCATTTTCGATAGCGTTCGCTGGAATGTTGATATGTCGGGTTCCTTCGTCAAGATCGACTCGGAAGAAGCTTCATGGTCCACCGGTGAGAAATTCGAAGGCGGTAATACCGGCCATCGTCCTGCCGTCAAAGGTGGTTACTTCCCGGTGCCGCCAGTCGATAGCTTCCAGGATATGCGTTCCGAGATGTGCCTGGTACTTGAGTCGCTCGGTATTCCCGTTGAGGTACACCACCACGAGGTGGCTGGCGCGGGTCAAAACGAAATCGGCACCAAGTTCTCTACGCTGGTACAGCGTGCCGACTGGACGCAGTTGCAAAAGTATGTGATCTGGAACGTTGCCCACACCTACGGTAAAACCGCTACCTTCATGCCCAAGCCTATCGTCGGTGACAACGGCTCGGGTATGCACGTGCACCAATCGGTCTGGAAAGACGGCAAGAACCTGTTCTCGGGTGATGGCTATGCAGGCTTGTCTGATTTTGCGCTGTACTACATCGGCGGCATCATCAAGCATGCGAAGGCGCTCAACGCGATCACCAATCCTGGCACTAACTCGTACAAGCGTCTGGTGCCGGGCTTCGAGGCGCCGGTCAAGCTGGCTTACTCATCGCGTAACCGCTCGGCATCGATTCGTATTCCGCACGTGGCCAACCCGAAAGGTCGTCGCATCGAGACTCGTTTCCCCGATCCGTCTGCCAACCCTTACCTCTGCTTTGCAGCGCTGCTGATGGCCGGTTTGGATGGCGTGCAGAACAAGATCCACCCGGGCGAGGCTGCATCGAAAGATCTGTATCACCTGCCGCCGGAAGAAGACGCGAAGATCCCGACCGTCTGCGCATCGCTCGACGAAGCGCTGGCCTGTCTGGACAAGGACCGCGAATTCCTAACACGTGGCGGCGTATTTACCGACACCATGATCGATGCCTACATCGATTTGAAGATGCAGGAAGTCACACGGTTCCGTATGACCACGCATCCGGTTGAGTTCGAGATGTACTACTCGCTGTGATTGTTTGCGGCGACTAGTAAGAGGGCGGCCCGTGCCGCCCTTTTTTTGCGCCTGATGTTGCGCACTTGATAATACGATTGCATCAGCTTCTGGTATAAACGCAGGGTTGTTCGTGTCGGATCATTTTGATCGATTCATTTGTTTCGACGCATCGTTACCGCATTACCTTGTCACCCCGTTATTTCTTCATGCCCTTTGCTAGTACCACCATGAGATTGGTTCTTGTCATTTTGTCGGTGTTCCTGCCGCTAGCTCATGCGTGGGCGCAAGGTGTTTATGTGTGTACCCAAGCCAATGGCGTGCGCGAGTACCGTAACACCGGCGACGTGCGCGGCTGCCGCAAGTTGGACACGGCGTCTTTATCGTCGATTCCTGCGCCATCCTCAGTGATACAAGCCAAGGCTGACCCGACCTTCCCCAGAGTAGACACTCAAACCCAAAAGCGTCGCGACCTTGACC
>JBJTXC010000323.1:0-3249 GCA_046082065.1 Burkholderiaceae bacterium | reverse complement strand
CGCACATGCAAGACCGGTTATTGCTGCTTTGGAATTGGCTGATGAAAATATGCCAAATGCTCGATTAGAAGGAATTGATCGCGGATTGCCTGTGGCGACTCTCCCTAGTTGTGAGCTGCCGGCTGAGCGCGTGCTAGCATTCGCGGGAAACAGCAGGCGAAAAGAAGATAACGGTAGCGAGGCTCCAGTCATAGAGCAATACAAGCAATTTTTTCTTGGCATTTTTTGTGATCAAAGCGGCCATGGTACTTTGGCGATTGATCTCGACATGAATAACGTCGCTATTAAAGGTCTATGTGCTGCTATGAGCGAGATTGAGAAGAAGTCATCCTCTGCATACAGCCAAATTATTCTGGTCTACAAAAACAAGTTCATGATTCAATTAGCGGTAGAAGAATTGAAGTTGCGGCTATCAGACAAATGACAAATTTTTTATTTGATCAGTGACCACAAGCCTCTTACCGAGCCAGATACAGCGAACGATCCATAGTTGATTGATCAAGCTGATGCTCGACTTATCAAGCCCGAAAGTAAGTCGAGCATCAGATCGATTTCTTCTGTTGTCACGTTCAGCGCTGACATAAAGCGCAATAAATCCGGGCGCGGGGAATTGAGCAACAAGCCGTGCGGTTCGAGGTCGCGTGCGATCTCGACGATCTTGCCGCCGATGGGTTTACCCAGCTTCAATGCACGTAGTAAACCTTCGCCACGTTCTCCGTCCAAGCCGTGTTTGGCTGACAAACGCAGCAAGCCGTCGCGCAGATAATTTCCTTGATCGATCACTGACTGCAGAAACCCGGGCTTGAGTAGTTCGTCCAGCACCGCGATACCAGCCGCCGTCATCAGCGGGTTGCCATTGTAGGTGCCGCCTTGATCGCCCGGTTCGAATACGGCAAACGCTGCTTTGCACAGCAAGGCGGCAAGTGGCACGCCGCCGCCAATGCCTTTGCCCAGCGTTATGATGTCCGGTTCGATATCGGACAGTTGATAGGCAAACAGCTTGCCGGTCCGGCCCATACCTGCTTGAACCTCGTCGACGATGAGTAGCAGGTCATGCTTGCTGGTGAGCGCACGAAGGCCCTGCATGAATTCGCGGGTGGCGGGGATCACACCACCTTCACCCTGCACAGGCTCCAGCATCACTGCCACCGTGTGCTCACCAATCAACGCCTCGACGCTGGCTAAGTTGTTCAGCTGGGCTTTGGGGAAACCCGGCACCTGCGGCGCAAACATGGTGTCCCAACCCGCTTTGCCCGACGCTGACATCGTCGCCAGCGTGCGACCATGAAAGCTGTGCTCGAAAGTGATGATCTCGAAACGGTTTTCACCAGCGGCGTTTTTATGGAGCTTGCCCCACTTGCGCGCCAGCTTGATCGCGCCTTCATTCGCTTCGGCGCCGCTGTTCGCGAAAAACACGCGATCAAAGCAGGAATGCTCAGTCAGCATGGCCGCAAGCTTGATCGACGGTTCGTTATAAAACGCGGGCGAGGGATTGATGACTTTTTTTGCCTGGGCTGCCAACGCATCTTGCAGGCACTGTGGTGAATGACCAAGACAGTTCACCGCCCAGCCCTGCAGCCAATCGAGATAGCGTTTGCCGTTATGGTCGGTCAGCCACATGCCACGACCTTCGGTGAATACCAGCGGCGGGCGGTTGGTAATGTAAAGCAGCGCCTCGGTCGGGTATTCGGTAAAGGCGTGATTCAGCGCTTCGGGCTTATTCATAATGAATTTGATTATCAGGCAGTGGCATCAGCAAGGTCAGCCTCGGAAGTGAATGCATCCGCATAAAATTCTTCTGAGGGTAGTTGGCATTGGCTGGTGAAATCCTTTTGCGCGGCGTCGATGACGACCGGCGCACCACAGGCATACACCTGATGGTTTGATAAATCAGGTAAATCTTCCATTACCGCACGATGTACAAAGCCGGTGCGTCCTGTCCAGTGGTCTTCCGGGAGTGCATCCGACACGACCGGAACGTAGCTGAAGTTAGGCAGGCTCTGCGCCCATGACTCGCATAATGAATTCAGATAAAGATCTTTCGGTCGCCGACCACCCCAGTACAGTGTCACCGGTCGCGTTGATTGGGCATGCGCCCAGTGCTCTACGATCGCCTTGATCGGCGCAAAGCCGGTGCCGGATGCAAGCAGCACAATCGGTTTGGTGGAATCTTCGCGCAGAAAGAATGTGCCAAGTGGTCCTTCGAAGCGAAGAATATCTTTCTCTTTCATCGCACCGAACACATGATCGGTGAATACACCACCCGGCATATGGCGAATGTGCAGCGTCAGTAATTCGTCGGCATGCGGCGGTGTGGCAACGCTGTAAGCGCGGCGTTTGCCGTCTTTCAGCAAGAACTCGACATACTGACCCGCCTTGTACTGCAGTCGTTCAGTGGCGGGTAACTGCAGCGACATCAGCATCACATCATCCGTCGCGCGCTCTAACCCGGCGACGCGCACTGGCAGTTTTTTAATTGGAAATTCACCCACGCCGAGTACTTCACGCGCTTCAATGCTGATATCTGACTGTGGCACGGCACAGCAGAATAGTGTTTGACCCGCCGCCTGTTCCGCAGCTGATAGGGCGCGCTCCTGATGCGGGCCGAGTTCGACACGACCGGATAAGAGTTTGCCCTTGCAGCTACCACAGGCGCCATTCTTGCAGCCATAGGGCAGTTGAACGCCGGCACGCATGGCCGCCGCCAGTACGGTTTCGCCGGCCTCACAGTTGAATTGCCGGCCACTTGGATTAACACTGACTTGGAACGTCATACAATCTCTGAAATGAAAGCTGTAAACACATTTGGCAAGCCACGCTTGCTGATTATCGGTTGCGGAGATGTAGGCATGCGCCTGCTACCGCTGGTGCGTGACTGCTTTCGGGTGATCGCAGTGACGAGCCAAGTGCAGCGATTACCTGAGCTGCGAGCACACGGCGCATTGGGCATCGTCGCGAATCTTGATGACCCTGATCAGCTGCACCGACTACGTGGCCTTGCCGACACCGTCGTGCACTTGGCCCCGCCGCCCAACGAAGGCACAACCGACCGACGCACACTAAATCTGCTCCGCATTTTACCGCGCGGCGGCAGATTGGTTTATGTCAGCACCACCGGCGTTTACGGCGATTGCGCGGGTGCGCAATTCGACGAGACCCGGCCGGTCGCACCCAAGAACGCGCGCGCGGTACGGCGGGTTGATGCCGAGCGTGCGCTCAGGCAGTGGGCAAAGCGCGCGCACGCACGTC
>JBJTXC010000322.1:0-4489 GCA_046082065.1 Burkholderiaceae bacterium | reverse complement strand
CCTTTCTGGGGCAAAACGGACATCGCGTAGACTCCGCACCATGTCGAGTGAGGCTCCAATCGGGATTTTCGATTCGGGACTTGGCGGTTTTCATACCGATATCAATGGATCGATGCTAAAGGTTGGGCGTGACCGCATGATCAACCAGGGTTTGTTATTGCCCACCTTGATTTGCGATGCCGAGAAATTACCGTTCCCGGAAAATTATTTCGATCGTGTCTCGGTGGCGTTTGGTCTGCGTAACATGACGCACAAAGAATTGGCGTTAGCCGAGATGTGCCGGGTCTTGAAGCCGGGCGGCAAGTTATTGGTGTTGGAATTTTCCAAGGTGGCCGAGCCGCTGCAAAAGCCCTACGACCTGTACTCATTCAAGGTATTGCCTTGGCTGGGTAACAAGATCGCGGGTGACGCTGACAGTTACCGCTACCTCGCCGAATCGATACGCATGCATCCAGACCAAGAGACCTTGAAAACCATGATGCAAGACGCCGGGCTGGATCGGGTTGATTACTTCAATTTAACGGCAGGCGTCGCAGCCTTGCATGTTGGTGTAAAGCTTTGATATCAAGAATCGGCGCAGGCCGGGATCCAGTTACTTAAAATAATTCATCATGACGCTGGAACGCCCTATCATCGCCGCGCTTAACCATCTGCTGTCCCGTCAGCCCTCACTGCGTGACAAGCTGTCTGCTCACGTCGACAAAGTGGTGCGGGTTGATGCACGCATGATCCAGTTGAATCTTGCTGTTGCAAGCGATGGTTTGCTGCAGGTTGTAACGGCTGAGCCGAATGTAACCATCCAAATTCAGCCAGCCGATTTGCCATTGATACTCAGCGACATGGATCGTGCGTTCTCGTATGTGACGATCAATGGCGACGCAGATTTTGCGCGCACCCTGGCCGACGTTGCCAACGGTCTGCAATGGGATGCTGAAGAAGATCTTGCGCCTTTCGTTGGCGACATGGCCGCAGTGCGTCTTGTAAGCGCTGCAAAAACTTGGGCGAATACGGCCAAGGATGGGACAAAAAAACTGGCAGAAAATTTCGCCGAATACTGGTTGGAAGAAAACCCGACGCTGATGTATCGGCGCGACGGCGATTGTTTTGTAACCGAGGTGGCGCGGCTGCGCGATGATGTCGAGCGTTTAGGCAAGCGCATTGAACATATCGAGCGTGTTGCGCAAGTGCGGTCGGGTGCTGCATGATCAAGCGGGCACGTCGCGTGCTGAAAATCATCAGCGTGGTACTGCGCTATGGCTTGGATGAGATGGTGCTGCCGGGCGCGCAGCGTCCTGCACCGTTGCGATTGCTGTCGATGTTGCTGCGCTGGCGCGATCTGTCGGTCGCCCGGGGTGTGCGCTTGCGTCGTGCGTTGGAAGAACTGGGCCCGATTTTCGTCAAGTTCGGCCAACTGCTGTCGACCCGACGCGATCTGATGCCACCCGATATTGCGGACGAACTCGCATCACTACAAGATCGCGTACCGCCATTCGCCGCTGAATTAGCAGTCGCAGAGATCACCCGTTCGCTCGGTGCGCCGCCTGAGCAATTGTTTGGCAGCTTCCAACGTGAGCCCGTTGCATCCGCGTCGGTGGCGCAAGTTCACTTCGCTACTTTGAAAGATGGCACCGAAGTCGCCGTCAAGGTGCTGCGTCCGGGTGTGCTGCGCGCGATCGAGAATGATATTGCGCTGCTGCGGATGATCGCCGCCTGGGTGCATCGCTGGTCGGATGACGGTCGACGACTCAGACCGCGTGAAGTGGTCGCCGAGTTCGATAAGTATTTGCATGACGAGCTCGATCTGATGCGCGAGGCCGCCAATGGCAGCCAACTCAGACGCAATTTCGAGCAGTCGGCACTGTTGCTGGTGCCGCAGATGTATTGGGATTACTGTGCCGAGTCAGTGATCGTGATGCAGCGTATGCATGGCATCCCGATTTCGAAAATCGACAAGCTACGCGAAGCAGGTATCGATTTGCAAAAGCTATCGCGTGATGGCGTCGAAATCTTTTTTACGCAAGTATTTCGTCATGGTTTTTTCCATGCCGATATGCACCCCGGGAATATTCTGGTATCCACTGACCCGGCGACATTCGGTCGCTATATTGCGCTCGACTTCGGCATTGTTGGCACCCTGACCGATTTCGATAAAGATTATTTGTCGCAGAATTTTCTGGCATTTTTTCGACGAGATTACCGGCGCGTGGCGCAGGCGCATATTGAATCAGGCTGGGCACCTGCCAACACGCGTGTCGATGAACTCGAGGCTGCAGTGCGTGCCTGCTGTGAACCCATCTTTAACAAGCCTTTGGCTGAGATCTCTTTTGGCCAGGTATTGCTGCGCTTGTTTCAAACGTCGCGTCGTTTCAATATCGAGGTGCAGCCGCAACTGGTGCTACTGCAAAAAACATTACTGAATATCGAAGGCCTTGGGCGTCAACTGGATCCGAATCTGGATTTATGGCAAACCGCCAAACCTATTCTCGAGCAGTGGGTGAAAGAACAAATTGGCTGGCGTGGCTTGTTTGACAGGCTCAAGGCAGAGGCGCCACAGTACGCTCATTTGCTGCCCGCGTTGCCGCGCTTGCTGCACCAGAGTTTGTCGGCCAAGACCGAGCCGGTGCCTGATCACGGCCCCTTGCTCAAGCGCCTCATTTCAGAGCAGCGTCGCACCAATCTGCTACTGGGCGTGGTGGTGTATTTCGGCGGTGGTCTGCTGACGGGTATCTTGTTGGTGCAGTTATTCATTCGCCTACACGCTGGCGACTAAGAATCTGAACTGTTCACCGCTTAGTTAATGAATTGACAGCAGTAAGCACCTCGGTGGTGCCGCCGGTCCCAATTCAATTCTGTAAAAGTGCGACGTCGCTGAGGTGAAAAATCATATACCTCGATAAAACCCCGCGGCTATAATCGCCCCAATTTTTTCAGTCAATCGCTTCGTTTCGCCGGGGGCCGACATGACACCTTTATTGACGTTCGTGCTGATTTATTTGCTGGTCTCGATCAGCATCGGCTTGTATGCGGCGACGCGCGTTCGAAGCGCAACGGATTATGCGGTCGCTGGTCGTTCGCTGCCGCTGCCAATTGTGATCGCCACCGTGTTCGCAACATGGTTCGGGTCTGAAACCGTGCTGGGTATTCCCGCGCGATTCGCCGAGCACGGCTTAAGCGGTACGGTGGAGGATCCATTCGGCGCGTCGTTGTGCCTGATCTTCGTCGGCCTATTCTTTGCGCGCAAGTTGTACCGCATGGATTTGCTGACGATTGGTGATTATTACAAGCAGCGTTATAACCGCACGGTTGAAGTGATTGTTTCGCTGTGTATTGTGGCTTCGTATCTTGGTTGGGTATCGGCACAAATCACCGCCATGGGCTTGGTATTCAGCGTGTTGACGGCCGGTGCTATCCCGATGTCATATGGCATGGTGCTGGGCGCCGCGATTGTGCTGCTGTACACCTTGTTTGGCGGCATGTGGTCGGTTGCCCTGACCGATGCTTTTCAAATGCTGTTGATTGTGGCCGGTATGTTGTTCATTGCATGGGTCATCGCCGACGCTGCCGGTGGTGCCGGTAAAGTAATTGCGCATGCATCCGAGGCAGGCAAGCTGCACTTTTTGCCGGAGCTGACTTTGCCAAGCATGCTGGCCTTTATTGGTGCTGCGGTCACCATTATGTTCGGATCGATTCCGCAGCAAGATGTGTTTCAACGGGTGATGTCGGCGCGCGATGAAAATGTGGCGGCTTCCGGTGCAGTCATCGGCGGGTCGATGTATTTCATCATCGCGTTCATTCCGATGTTTTTGGTATATGCCTCGCAGCTGATCGATCCCGCGCTGTTCACATCGCTGCTGGAGGAAGATTCACAGTTGATTTTGCCAACGCTGATACTGCGCGATACACCGCTGCTGGCGCAGATCATGTTTTTTGGTGCGCTGCTGTCTGCGATTATGTCGACCGCCAGTGGCACGTTGCTGGCGCCGAGTGTCACGCTGACCGAGAACATCATTCGCGAGATACGCCCGATGGATGATCGTCAGCTACTCATGACCACACGCATCGTGGTGGTGTGCTTCGCTATCGTTGTCACCACCTTCGCGCTGGTGTCGCAAGGTATGCCGATTTATGAAATGGTGGGTAACTCATACAAAGTGCCCTTGGTGGGCGCTTTCATTCCGCTGGTGATGGGCTTGTACTGGACGCGCGCCACCACGCAGGGCGCGTTGGTATCGGTGATGGGCGGTCTGCTGTCCTGGGTGTTGATGGAGGTGTTCGGAAGCGAATCCATCTGGCCGCCACAATTGGTTGGCCTGCTGGTGGCGTTTGTCGGCATGATCGCCGGCTCGCTCGCCCCGCAATGGGTCGGGCGGCAGACCGAGCAAGCGCTCGCTTGAGTGGGTTGTCGACTGCCAGCGACATCACCCGTTCGCTACAACGCCCAGCGCCGACATCGTCCGCAGTTTTGATGTCCGGATTGCCGGGCAAACTG
>JBJTXC010000321.1:0-8248 GCA_046082065.1 Burkholderiaceae bacterium | reverse complement strand
GGTAACGCTCGCGTCAAAATACCAAGCGCGTGTCGACGCTTGCCTAATGCAAGATGGGATTAGCCGAGTTCCTTCACCAATGCCGGCACTGCCTCGAACAAATCGGCGACCAAGCCGTAGTCCGCCACGCTGAAAATCGGCGCTTCAGCGTCCTTGTTGATCGCGACGATAGTCTTCGAGTCTTTCATGCCGGCGAGATGCTGGATCGCACCTGAAATACCTACGGCGATATACAACTGTGGTGCAACGATTTTGCCGGTCTGCCCGACCTGCCAGTCATTCGGCACATAGCCCGCATCGACGGCGGCGCGCGATGCGCCCATCGCAGCACCCAGCTTGTCGGCGAGCGGCTCGAGAATTTTGAAGTTCTCAGCTGAGCCTATGCCACGACCGCCAGACACAATCACTTTCGCCGCAGTGAGCTCGGGTCGGTCAGATTTCGCTAATTCACGCGACACAAAACTCGACTTGCCGGCACTCGCCACAGCATCTATCTTCTCGATCGTCGCGCTACCGCCTTGGGCAGCGGCATCAAAGCCTGTTGCGCGCACAGTAATCACTTTAATCGGATCGATCGACTGCACTGTAGCAATCGCATTACCCGCATAAATCGGCCGCTCGAAGGTATCCGGCGCATCGACCTTGGTGATCTCGGAGATCTGCCCGACGTCCAGACTCGCGGCGACACGCGGCAAGATATTTTTTCCATACGCAGTTGCAGGCGCAAGTATGTGCGTATAGCCGTTTGCAATGGCGAGGGCTTGCGTCGCAATATTTTCAGCCAGGCCATCAGCCAATGCCGCGTGATCGGCAACAATCACTTTCGACACACCAGCGATCTGCGCAGCGGCTGAAGCTGCCGCATCGCACTGATGCCCAGCGACCAGCACATGGACATCCGAGGTACATTGCGACGCCGCAGCCACTGTATTCAAGGTACTGGCTTTTAGCGATGCGTTGTCGTGTTCGGCAATGACTAATGCAGTCATGTTGATTCCTTTTTTGTCGTACTCATGGCGCCTCTGATTCAAATACGCCGGCCAATCGCATCGGCACCGGATGCTCGGCAAGCGCGGTGACTATGCGCGCCCAGTTCAGCGAGCTTTTGCAAAGGCGGGTGTTAAATGACTTTGGCTTCGTTCTTCAATTTCGCCACCAGCGTTGCGACATCCGGCACCATGGTGCCCGCTGAGCGCTTGGGCGGATCACTGACTTTCAAGGTTTTGAGACGCGGCGTCACATCAATGCCCAGCTCATCCGGCTTGACGATATCCAACGGCTTTTTCTTGGCCTTCATGATGTTGGGCAGCGTGACATAGCGCGGCTCGTTGAGGCGCAGGTCGGTTGTCACGATGGCCGGCAGCTGAAGTGCCACTGTCTCAAGGCCACCATCGACCTCACGCGTCACCGATGCCTTGCCTTCTTCAAGCACCAGCTTCGAGGCAAAGGTCGCTTGCGGCCAACCAAGCAGTGCCGCCAGCATTTGTCCGGTCTGGTTGCAGTCATCATCAATCGCCTGCTTACCAAGAATCACCAGTTGTGGCTGTTCTTTATCGACCAATGCTTTCAATAATTTGGCGACAGCGAGTGGTTGAAGGTCGAGCTCGGGCGCGGTCTCAACCAAAATCGCGCGGTCGGCACCAATCGCCATCGCGGTACGCAAGGTTTCCTGACATTGCGTCACGCCGCAAGACACCGCTACCACCTCGGTGGCCTTCCCTGCCTCTTTGACTCGCATCGCTTCTTCGACTGCGATTTCATCAAACGGATTCATCGACATTTTGACGTTGGCGATGTCAACACCACTACCATCCGACTTGACGCGTACTTTGACGTTGTAGTCGACTACACGCTTAACCGGTACCAGCACTTTCATGGATATCCTCGATTGAGCCCGGCATCGGGCTAATTGACGTTAACGTAAACCGCGAAATTATAGGTGGGAACGCCTGTCCTCGTGCAATGGCCGCGGCACTGACAAAAACTGCAACGTCCGCCGCGTCAATGGCGCTATTTACGGCGCAGGAAGAAGATGAACTCTTTGGGCTCGGCCTGGGCGTGCTCTTCATGCGCCAACAGCGCATTACCGGTCTGGCGTGCAAAGGCATTGAAGTCGCGTACCGAGCCGGGGTCGGTCGCCTGAATTCGCAGTACGTCGCCGCTGCCCATGTCGGCCAGCGCTTTTTTTGCCCGCAAGATGGGCAGCGGGCATTTCAGACCCCGCGCATCCAGATCTTTTTGGAATTCCATACCCTAGCCCGCCAGCCGCTGCTCAACCCAGCCGCGCACCGAGGCCAGTGCTGCCGGTAAACCGCTGGGGTCGGTACCACCCGCCTGGGCCATATCTGCCCGACCACCGCCCTTGCCGCCGACTTGTTGAGCCACATGATTGACCAACTCACCTGCCTTGACCTTGGCGGTGGCGTCAGCCGTAACGCCGGCAATCAAACTGACCTTGCCCTCATTCACAGTCGCCAGCACGATCGCAGCCGTCTTCAACTTGTCTTTCATTGTGTCCATCACGCTGCGCAAGGTCGGTACATCCGCGCCATCCAGCGTCGCTGCTAATACTTTGATGCCTTGAATATCAATCGCCTCCGCCAGCAATTCGTCGCCCTGGCCAGACGCCATTTTTGATTTCAGCGATGCCAGTTCTTTTTCAAGCGTTTTGACTTGCTCCTGCACCTGAGCGATGCGGGTGTTCAATTCATCCGGCGGGGCTTTGAGTGCGGCCGCAGCCTCGTTGACGCGCGCTGCTAGCGACTGCACCAGCGCCAACGCATTCTCGCCAGTGACTGCCTCGACACGACGAATACCAGCCGCGACACCACCCTCGGAGACAATCTTGAACAAGCCGATATCACCCGTGCGAAGCACATGCGTACCGCCGCATAGTTCGGTCGATGAGCCGATGCCCAGCACGCGTACAACATCGCCGTATTTTTCGCCGAACAGGGCCATCGCACCGGCCTTGATGGCGTCGTCATAGCCCATATGCTGGGCAGAGGTCGCAGCATTGCTCAAAATCTCATGATTGACCAAGGCCTCGATGCGCCGAATTTCATCAGCGCTGAGTGGCGCGTTGTGGCTGAAGTCAAAACGGGTCTTGTCCTTGTCGACCAACGAGCCTTTCTGCATGACGTGCCCGCCCAGCACGACACGCAAGGCTTTGTGCATCAGGTGAGTGGCCGAGTGGTTACGCATGGTCGCCGCACGCACATGCGCATCGACCTTGCTGGTGATTGCGTCGCCGACCGACAGCGTACCCGTACGACAGGTGCCGTGATGCCCGAATACGTCGGGCTGAATTTTTTGCGTGTCAGCGACTTCGAAGCTGCCGTGGTCAGTTTCAATCAACCCAACATCGCCGGCCTGCCCGCCAGACTCAGCATAAAACGGCGTGGTGTCGAGCACGATCATCGCCGTCTGGCCAGCGTCGATACGCTGCACTGGCACACCATCGACGAACATGGCCAGTACCTTGCCATGATCGACGAGTTTTTCATAACCGGTGAAATTTGTTTTAGCGCCGCTGTAGTCAACGCTGGTGGCCGATTCAAACTTGCCAGCCGCACGCGCAGCGGATTTCTGCTTGTCCATTGCTGCATGAAAGCCGGCTTCGTCGAGCGCGACGTCGCGCTCGCGGCAAATATCCGCAGTCAGATCAATCGGAAAACCGTAGGTGTCATACAGCGTGAACGCCGTCTTGCCATCGAGACGCCCCGGGTCTTTAGCGAGCGCCGCCTCGAGAATTTTCATGCCGTTGTCCAGCGTTTCGCCGAAGCGCTCTTCCTCCTGCTTGAGTACCTTCATCACACGATCGGCGGCATCGGCCAGCTCGGGGTATGCCTCGCCCATCTCCTGCACCAGATCGGGTACCAGCTTGTAGAAGAAGGGTTTGTTTTGTCCCAGCTTGTTGCCATGGCGGAGTGCGCGGCGAACAATACGACGCAGCACATAAGCGCGACCTTCACTACCGGGCACCACGCCATCAGTCGCCAGGAAAGCGCAAGCTCGAATATGGTCGGCAATCACTCGCAGTGAAGCATTACTCAAATCACTGATGCCAGTCTCGCGCGCAGCCGCGCGGATCAGACGATCAAACAGATCAATTTCGTAGTTGCTGTGCACATGCTGCAGCACCGCCGCCAGTCGCTCCAGACCCATGCCTGTATCAACACAGGGCGCAGGCAGTGGCGTCAGCGTGTATTCACCCGTCGCAGGATCGAGCTGACGATCGAACTGCATGAACACGTTATTCCAGATTTCTATATAGCGGTCGCCATCCTGCTCGGCGCTGCCGGGTGGTCCACCCCAAATATCCGGGCCGTGATCGAAAAAAATCTCGGAGCACGGGCCGCAGGGTCCAGTCTCGGCCATCTGCCAGAAGTTATCCGAGGCATAAGGCGCACCTTTGTTATCGCCAATACGCACCACGCGCTCGGGCGGCAAGCCGATCACCTGGGTCCAGATGTCATACGCCTCATCGTCGGTTTGATAGACCGTCGCCCACAGCTTCTCTTTCGGCAGACCGTATACCTCGGTCAGCAACTCGTAAGCCCAGACCAGCGACTCTTTTTTGAAATAGTCGCCGAATGACCAGTTACCCAGCATCTCGAAAAATGTGTGGTGCCGCGCGGTGTAACCAACATTCTCCAGATCATTGTGTTTGCCGCCAGCGCGCAGACAACGTTGCACCGAAGCAGCGCGTACATAGTCGCGTTTTTCAGTGCCGAGAAATACATCTTTGAATTGCACCATGCCCGAGTTGGTGAACAGCAGCGTCGGATCGTTACCAGGCACCAGACTCGAAGAACGCACAACGGCGTGACCCTTCGACTCGAAGAAGCGAAGAAATTTTTCTCGTATGTCGGATGCTTTCATGGCGCGTCTAGGTTATGCGGCTGTCGACGCGAGGCGCGTCGAAAAGCTCGCGATTATACCCGTCAGGTGAGGCCGGCTCAGGGCACTGCGCTACTGAAAATCCGGCCCGATCAGGTCCAGCCTGTCGGTACAAATCGCATCAACGCCCCAGGCAAACAGGGTACGCGCCTGCTCAGGGTCGTTGACGGTGTAGCACATCAAACCGAAGCCCGCGTGAAGGACTGCCTGCGCGATTGAGCGCGTCAGCGCCGCAGCGCTCGCATGCAAAGACACCGCGCCGAGTTGCGCGAGTTGCTGATGCCAATCCGAGGGCACTGCTTCAACCAGCAAGCCGCGCGCAACGTCGGGCGCTACCGCTTGCGCTGCCTGCAAGGCTTGCACGGAAAACGACGATAGCAAGACTGCATCAACCGGAAGGTCGGCGCAGGCCTCGGCCACGCAGCGGCCGGTGGCCTGTGCCATGCCGGGCAAGGGCTTGATTTCGACATTCATAGTCAGGCCGTGCTGCAGACAAAACTGTGCTGCGTCGGCAAAGGTCGGTACACGCTCACCGGCAAACGCTGCTGCAAACCACGCGCCTGCGTCAGCGGTACTGAGCGACGCATAGGTATGCTCAAGAACGGGTCCACTGCCGGAGACGGTACGACCTAATTCGGTGTCATGCATCAGCACCAGCGCGCCATCGGCCAGCATCATCACGTCGAACTCGACCGCA
The DNA here is from genome assembly GCA_046082065.1 of Burkholderiaceae bacterium. Taxonomy (GTDB): domain Bacteria; phylum Pseudomonadota; class Gammaproteobacteria; order Burkholderiales; family Burkholderiaceae_D; genus Pernthalerella. Next base: position 2,649 of record JBJTXC010000321.1, on the reverse strand, counting down.
CGAAAACCATGCTCGTAGCCACACCGAAGCGCCGCTATCGTATTTTCCGGCGCGAGCGTGCCACCGCCACGGTGCGCAATAATTTTCGGCAAGGACCACATCATCAAGTTCTGTCAGCGTGGATCAGGCGGCCGATTGAAGCGCTCCGCTACGGTAGAATGCAAGTCGAAATTCCACCCATTATCTTCCCTATCCATGAGTCATGACAGCGGCAGCGGCGCGCCAAGCGTGCCGTCGAATTTTTTGCGCGGCATTATCGAAGCGGATCAGCATAGCGGCAAATACGCCGGTCGCGTCGATCGACAAGGTGTCGCACTACCTAGTGTGATCACCCGCTTTCCGCCCGAGCCAAACGGTTATTTGCACATTGGCCATGCCAAATCGATCTGTCTGAATTTTGGTTTGGCGCGCGATTACGGTGGTCGATGCCATTTGCGTTTTGATGACACCAACCCAACCAAAGAAGAGCAGGAGTATGTCGACACCATTATCGATAGTGTCGAGTGGCTCGGCTTCTCGTGGAAGGATGCGCAAGGCGAACACAAATATTTTGCCAGCGACCATTTTGATTTGATGTACGAAATGGCCGAATGGCTGGTGAGTGCAGGGCATGCGTATGTCGATAGCCAAAGCGCAGAGGAAATGGCCGCCCATCGCGGCAGCTTCAGCGAGCCCGGCAAGAACTCGCGATTTCGTGATCGCTCAGCGGATGAATCGTTGGATCTGCTGCGAAAAATGAAAGCAGGCATGTTCAAAGATGGCGAGCATGTGCTGCGCGCAAAAATTGACATGGCGTCGCCCAACATGAACATGCGCGACCCGGCGATTTATCGTATTCGGCACGCGCATCATCATCGCACCGGCGATACCTGGTGCATCTACCCGATGTATGACTATGCGCACCCGGTGTCAGATGCCATAGAAAATATTTCGCACTCGATCTGTACGCTGGAGTTTCAGGATCACCGGCCGTTTTATGACTGGGTTCTGGCGCGTCTGGCCGAGGGTGGTTTTTTTCCGCAGCGTCTGCCTGAACAATTCGAGTTCGCCCGGCTCAATCTCACCTATGCCATCACCAGCAAGCGCAAACTGCTGCAATTAGTCGAAGAAAAAATCGTCGATGGCTGGGATGATCCACGCATGCCAACCATCGTCGGCATCCGTCGACGCGGCTACACACCATCATCAATACAGCTGTTCGCAGAACGCATCGGCGTCGCCAAGGCGGATAGCTGGATCGACATGAGCGTGTTGGAAGGTGCGCTGCGCGACGATCTTGATCCGGTGGCGCCGCGTATTGTGGCGGTGCTGAACCCACTCAAGCTTGTGATTGATAACTACCCGTCAGACCAGATTGAACTGTGTAGCGCACCGGTGCATCCGCATCACCCTGAACGGGGTCATCGTGAATTCTCTTTTTCGCGCGAGCTGTGGATAGAGCAAGAAGACTTCATGGAAATACCGAGCAAAGGCTACTTCAGGCTGTTTCCCGGCAATCGTGTTCGCCTGCGGTACGGCTTTGTCATCGAGTGCACCGGTTGCGATAAAGATGCTGATGGCAATATCGTCGCTGTGCATTGCGATTATTTTGCCGACAGTAAAAGCGGCACCGAGGGCGCCAACAACTATAAGGTTAAAGGCAATATCCACTGGGTGTCAGCCGCGCATGCAGTCAAAGCAGAAGTGCGACTGTACGACCGACTATTCAAAGATCCGCACCCTGATGCGGGTGGCAAAGACTTCAAACCCTCGCTTAACCCGAATGCTTTGCAAGTGATTAGCGCATACCTCGAGCCCGGCGCCGAGCGGGCCAATGCAGATGATCGCTTTCAGTTCGAGCGTCATGGCTATTTCGTCGCTGACCGCGTCGACTCCCTGCCCGGGCGCCCTGTATTCAACCGCATCGTCACGCTGAAGGATAGCTGGGGCGGATAAATTCGCGCCTGATCTGCATGCCAAGCGAAACGCTGGTCTTTATTGACTTGGAAACCACCGGCGCTAATCCAACGGTGGACCGCATCACTGAAATCGGACTAGTGGAAGTCAACTCGGCGGATGTGGCAAATCACTGGTCGACGCTGGTGAACCCCGGTGTGCCGATCCCCGCATTCATTCAAAGCCTGACCGGCATCAGCAACGACATGGTGCGCAAAGCGCCCACCTTCGCCGAGCTGGCACCTGCGCTGCACGAACGACTGCAAGGTGCACTCTTCATTGCGCACAATGCGCGCTTCGATTACGGCTTCTTGCGCAATGCCTTCGAGCAGCTCGGCTTCAGCTTCAAGCCGGCCGTGCTGTGCACGGTAAAACTATCGCGCGCGCTGTTCCCCAATGAACGCAGGCACAACCTGGATACCTTGATCGAGCGTCATCAGCTACGCGCTGACACGCGTCACCGGGCATTGGCTGATGCCGACCTGCTCTGGCAACTGTGGCAAAAGCTGCGTCAAACACTGCCCGCTGAAACGTTTGATGCGGCCCTTCACACCCTGCTGCAGCGACCGAGTCTGCCGTCGCAACTACCACCGGATGCACTGGACGGCATACCAGACACACCCGGGGTGTATCTGTTCTATGGCGAGAATGAATTACCGCTGTATGTCGGTAAAAGCGTGCGCTTGCGGCAGCGTGTGATGTCGCACTTCAACG
>JBJTXC010000320.1:0-3666 GCA_046082065.1 Burkholderiaceae bacterium | reverse complement strand
ATCTGCTCCGCATTTTACCGCGCGGCGGCAGATTGGTTTATGTCAGTACCACCGGCGTTTACGGCGATTGCGCGGGTGCGCAATTCGACGAGATCCGGCCGGTCGCACCCAAGAACGCGCGCGCGGTACGGCGGGTTGATGCCGAGCGTGCACTCAGGCAGTGGGCGAAGCGCGCGCACGCACGACTGGCCATCCTGCGGGTGCCGGGCATATACGCCGCAGATCGCTTACCGATCGAACGGCTACGCCAAGGTACGCCGGCGCTGCTGCCTGAGCAAGATGTGTTTACCAACCATATCCATGCCGATGACTTGGCGCGAATCATCGCGGTCACCCTGCGCCATGGCGCACCACAGCGGGTTTACCACACAGTCGATGACTCAGACATGAAGATGGGTGATTACTTTGACGCGGTGGCTGATGCCTTCGCGTTATCACGTCCACCGCGTGTGTCGCGTGAAGCATTGTCGGCACAAGTTTCGCCTATGCTGCTGTCTTTCATGTCGGAGTCGCGTCGCCTGAAAAACGACAGGATGCGGCATGAGCTTGGCGTACGCCTGCGCTATCCCACCGTCGAGGCGTTTCTGTCGCAGGCAAACAAAAGGCTCGCAACCGAAAGACACACAAACCTCAGCTGAGGCTGTCGTCTAGTACGTGCTTGATATCATGGACCCATAGATGGGCGGGCAGTTTTGTCTCGGTGCGTATGGTCGTTGCGCGTAGATAGAGTGGTGCCAGATCAAATGACGGCACAGACTTGAAAGCAATCACCACGACATTGCCCTGATGCACCTCGGGTAGCACGAGCACATGCTCGAATGCAGTATGAATCGCGGCGATGTTTTTCTTGAAGCTGGGATGATCTCCAAACAGATTCACCGTAGCGATACCGCTATCTCGCAGGCATCGCGCGCAGGCGCGATAAAACTCAGGTGTATCGAGTACTGGGCCACGCGCGGTTGCGTCATATAAATCGATCTGCATGACATCGAGTGTGCGGCGGTTTGCTGGATCATTGACGAAAAGATCAGCGTCTTGCTGAATGACATGCAGCCGCTCATCATTGGCGGGTAGCTTGAACATGGTCCGGCACACTTCAATCACATTCGGGTTCAGCTCGACTGCCGTAATCTGAGCGTGCGGATACGTCCGATAGCAGAATTTTGTCAGCGCGCCGGTGCCCAGACCGAGCTGCACGATGTCGGTCGGCTCATCGATGAATAGCATCCACGCCATCATTTGCTGAGCGTACTCAAGCTCTATCCAATAGGGCCGTCGAATACGCATTGCGCCTTGTACCCACTCGGTACCAAAGTGCAGATAGCGCACACCGTCCTGTTCCGATAGCGTGATCGGCTCGAACTTCGGTGTGCGTTGTTTGGGTTGGCCCATTGTCAATCTCAGACTGAATGGATGGCTTGAGGGCCTTACTTTAATCGATTAACCGAACCAATTGTTTGCAGCGAGGCCAATGATCACCAAGGTATTTCAGCTGAGTCTGTGCAGGTGGCGAGGTAGAATGAAGACACACGCTGATTGAGCTTGGTATCACTCATTCGTCCAACCGTATTTGGTTCGGGTCTAGATAGATTTCGGAGGGAATGACTCATGACACAGCCCCTGATGCTGGTCACTGGTGGTAGTCGCGGTATTGGTGCTGCCACCGTGCTGCTCGCGCTGACTCGCGGCTGGCGTGTCGCGTTCAGCTATCGCGACAATGCCGAGGCTGCCAACACGGTAGTCGCTCAAGCCCGGGCCATGGGTGCTGAGGTATTGGCGTTCAAGGCGGATGTCTCGAATGCAACGGATGTATTAAAACTGTTTGAAACAGTCGAGCAGCGGCTTGGTGCATTGAGCGCATTGATTAATAACGCCGGTATGTTGGAGCAGCAAATGCGGCTTGATCAAATGGATCTGGATCGCTGGCAGCGGGTATTCAGCGCCAATGTATTTGGTAGTTTTCTGTGCGCCAAACAGGCAGTGCTGCGCATGTCGACCAAGCACGGTGGCAAGGGTGGGGCGATCGTGAATGTCTCGTCAGCCGCCTCTCGACTTGGCTCGCCCAACGAGTTTATTGACTATGCGGCGGCTAAAGGCGCAGTGGATTCCATGACGATTGGTCTTGCAAAGGAAGTGGCCACCGAAGGCATACGCGTGAACGCAGTACGCCCTGGGCTGATCTATACCGAAATTCATGCGTCCGCTGGTGACCCGGGTCGGGTCGATCGTGTCAAAGCCGGGGTGCCGATGCAGCGCGGCGGTACGGCAGAGGAGGTGGCCGAGGCAATTCTCTGGCTTGCCTCGGATCAGTCGTCGTATGTGACGGGTACCTTAATGGATGTGACCGGCGGACGCTGAAGTCTGGCTGACGGCCGCTATCGCGGCGCGTCTGCCGAGATTTGAATTCACCTTAGCGCCATACCCAGCAGCATGTCATTCAGTTTTTTGACAAAGCCCGCCGGGTCGGTCAGATGACCGCCCTCGGCCAGCATGGCTTGGTCAAACAGAATGCTGCTCCAGTCATCGAACTTTGCATCTTCATACTTCAGGCGTTGCACTAACGGGTGGTTGGGGTTGATCTCAAGGATAGGCTTGCTGTCTGGCGCTTTTTGTCCGGCTGCCTTCAACATGCGCAGCAAGTTACCGGACAGTTCATGCTCGCCCGCCACCAGGCAAGCCGGTGAGTCAGTCAGTCGGAACGTGACGCGTACATCGGCAGCCTTTGCGTCGAGCGCTTTTTTCATTTTCTCGATCAGGTCTTTGTACTCGGCTTGGGTTTCTTCTTTCTGCTTTTTCTCGCCTTCGTCCTCGAGCTTGCCAAGATCAAGGTCGCCCTTGGCCACAGAGACTAACTGCTTGCCATCAAACTCGTTCAGGAACGAGAGCATCCACTCATCGACACGGTCGGTAAGCAGTAGGACTTCGACACCTTTTTTACGGAAGATTTCCAGATGCGGGCTGTTGTGCGCAGCGGTCCAGCTATCGGCTGTGACGTAATAGATTTTGTCCTGCCCCTCTTTCATACGCGAGACATAATCAGCAAATGACACTGCCTGCGTATCATCCTCATGATGGGTACTCGCAAAACGCAGCAGCTTTGCGATGCGTTCTTTGTTGGTACTGTCTTCGCCGACACCCTCTTTCAAGACCTGACCGAATTCTTTCCAGAAGCTGGCGTATTTATCTTTTTTCTCTTGTTCATCAGCGTTCGCCAATTCTTCCAGCATACCGAGCACGCGCTTGGTCGAGCCTTCGCGGATCACTTTCACATCACGCGACTCTTGCAGGATTTCACGCGATACATTCAACGGCAGATCATTCGAGTCGATCACGCCCTTCACAAACCGCAAGTACACCGGCATCAGCTGCTCGGCGTCGTCCATAATGAACACGCGTTTGACATACAACTTGATGCCGCTGCGCTGGTTTCGGTCCCACAGATCAAACGGTGCGCGCGAGGGAATATAAAGCAGCTGGGTGTATTCACTACGACCCTCGACACGACTATGAGTCCAGGTCATCGGCTCGGTGTAATCATGCGAGACGTGTTTGTAAAACTCCTTGTATTGTTCGTCAGTGACGTCAGCCTTACTGCGCGCCCAAAGCGCACTGGCTTGGTTGATGGTCTCAAGCTCGTCACGCACCACCATTTCTTTTTTGTCTTTG
>JBJTXC010000319.1:0-2204 GCA_046082065.1 Burkholderiaceae bacterium | reverse complement strand
GTACCGCCCAAGTGAATACCATCGGCATCGATATGCATGCATAGATCGAGATGATCATTGATGATGAGTGGCACATTCAACCGGCGACAGAGCGACAACAAGGCGGATGCCTGCTCCAGACGCAATGATTCATTCGCCGTCTTGTGACGATACTGCAGCAACGTAGCGCCACCTTCGATGGCTTGTTCGCTTGCAGCCAGCAACTTTTCGGTGTCATCCCAATCGGGCGTGACTAAATACAGGCCTCTCATGACATCTCCTTCAGGACTCAGACGCAGCACGATCCGGAATCAACTGCCCGTCTGCGATACGAAATGCGCTATCAAGGCTTTGCTGTGTATAGCGCTGTGCTGCGTCAAGCGCATCTTCCATTGCTGCGCCCTGTGCGAGCCTTGCTGCCACCGCAGACGCCAGCGTACAACCTGACCCATGAAACTCCCCCGACAAACGTGGCCATTGCCACGCTCGATGGCATTGCTGATGAAACCAGGTATTCACGACTTCTTGACCGGCACCATGCCCACCCTTGATCAACACATGCGGCGAGTCTTGAAGCAACTGCGCCGCCTGGATCGCGATGTCGTCGCAGTTGGTCAATTGCCGTGCCTCGGGCAAGTTGGGCGTCATGAGTGTTGCGCGTCGACGTAAAGGTGCTAACGCACGTACTGCATCACCTTGAGTCAATACATCACCATGGCCACTCGCCAGTACTGGATCAAGCACTACCGGCAACTGCGGATTGATCACACGAAGCTGATCGATAAACTCGGCAATCACCGTTGCGTTGGTCGCTTGACCCACGATACCGATTTTTACTGCATCAATACGCGTGCCATGATGAATAAGTGCTAGGCACTGCTCTCGCAGAATGGTGTCATTGACCGGATGTACCGCATGCACCCGCTGATTGGTTTGTACGGTCAGCGCAGTGATGATCGGTAGCGTATGCGCGCCAGCGGCAGTGATGGCTTGAATGTCGGCTTGTATGCCGGCCCCGCCGCTCGGGTCGAGCCCGGCAAATACCAGCACGCAAGCGACACGCTTGCCTTGTTTCATGCCACCCGGCCTGCCATCGGTGACGAAGGTGATGCAGCAAATTTACGTGGGATGCGTCCTGCTAAAAACGCCTCGCGACCCGCTTCAATCGCCAGCTTCATCGCGCGTGCCATACGCACCGGATCTTTGGCGCCCGCGATGGCCGTATTCATTAACACGCCGTCACAACCCAGCTCCATCGCAATCGCCGCATCCGAAGCCGTACCGACGCCTGCATCAACCAGCACCGGCACCTTGGATTGTTCAATGATCAATGACAAATTCCAAGGGTTGAGGATGCCCATACCAGAACCAATCAGAGACGCCAGCGGCATGATGGCGCAGCAGCCGATGTCTTCCAGCATCTTCGCTTGGATCGGGTCATCACTGCAGTAGACCATCACATCGAAACCGTCTTTCACTAAGACTTCGGCGGCTTTGAGTGTTTCCGGCATGTTGGGCAACAATGTTTTTTCATCACCCAGCACCTCTAACTTCACCAGCGTGTGACCATTGAGCAGCTCACGCGCGAGCTGCAAGGTATAGATCGCATCTTGCGCGTTGTAGCATCCCGCTGTATTGGGCAGGATGGTGTACTTTGAGGGAGGCACGACGTCGAGCAGATTGGGCGCATTCGGATCCTGGCCAATGTTCACGCGTCGAATGGCAACGGTAATGATCTCTGCTTCAGCCGCCTCAGTCGCGCGCCGGGTTTCGTCCAGGTCTTTATATTTGCCACTGCCGACTAAGAGTCGTGAACGGTAACTTTTACCGGCAATAACGAGGTGATCATCTATGTTCATATCGTTCATCTTCATGTATCAACCTCCGCCAATCGCTCGAACAACATCGACCTTGTCCCCAGCGGCGAAGCGACGCTCACGCCAGTGCGCGCGCGGGACTACTTGCCGGTTGACTGCAACCGCCAGCGCCTGATTTGTCAGCGACAAGGCATCAATCAAATCTTGTATGCAGTCATCTGCGCCAATATCACGCGCTTTACCGTTTAATTCAATCGCAATTATTACGGGAAAAGTCATTTACTGTTTCTGGTAAATCTGCGCACCACTCTTCACGAACTCAACTGCCTTCACTTCCATTCCTTGCTTGAGTGCGTCAATTTCAGAAATACCCTGCTTCTCGGCATAGTCACGCACATCCTGAGTGAT
>JBJTXC010000318.1:0-7127 GCA_046082065.1 Burkholderiaceae bacterium | reverse complement strand
GCACGTTCGAATCGTGCTGGGCAGGCCAATCAAATCAAGCACTTACGTCACGCATCCTACTTACTTGCGGGCAACTGTGACGTAACTGTGACGTAGAAATCCGCTGTGTCTGCTGTCGGCCTTGGCAGAGGTTTGATTGTTTTCTGACGCTGAATTTGGCATCTTTAAAAGCACTTTTAAAGATGCTAAACTTGGCTCCATAAAAAGTTCATACCTACGAGGCAAGCATGGCACACACAATTTTGTCTAACGTCTCTGCGAGTGTCACTGAATTGAAAAAGAACCCTATGGATACGGTTGCCGCGGGTGAGGGTTTTCCCGTCGCAATTTTGAATCGCAACGAACCGGTTTTCTACTGCGTTCCGGCCAAGGCTTATGAGGCCTTGATGGAGCGTTTGGAGGATTTGGAGCTCAACGCTATCGCTGACTCCCGCCGCGGTCAAAAAACGATTCGAATGTCTGTCGATGACCTATAACCTGGCGTTTTACGAGCAAGCGTACAAAGAGTGGAAAAAGCTCGATAAAAACATCAGAGAGCAATTCAAGCAAAAGCTCGTCGAGCGTTTAAAATCGCCGCGTGTACCTTCAGCCAAGCTCAGCGGGAGCGCAGATCGTTACAAAATCAAGCTCAAAGGCGTGGGTTACAGGCTGGTTTACGAGGTGAATGACAAAACCGTCGTTGTGTTAGTTGTGGCCGTTGGAAAGCGCGAAAAAAATGAGGTTTACTTGCGAGCGGCTCTTCGTTTTATTTCAAAACCGCCTAAAAAAGTTTAGCGTGGCAAAAATCCTTCGAGAGTCTGTAAATAACATTGTGTAAGTGCCGACGGCCGAACCGTGCTGGGCAGGCCAATCCTCTGGTTTTGCCTTCGCTACCAAATCTCTAGATTCAATTGGTCGGTGGGTATTTGAGAAAAGGTTTTTTCACGACTGACTAGTATTGATTTAACTGACGCCGCATGGGCGGCAATCATCATGTCGAAATCACTTAAATTGATGCCTTTAGATTCCAGGTGGTTGCAAAGCTCACCATAACGGACGGCGGCTTGTTCATCCCAAGGCACTGACCACGGCTGAAAGACTTGCGTTACAGGTTTCCGCCGCCGCCCAAAATACTTCCCGGATGCCCCCGGGGGTAGTCTACAAATCGTTCCCCACCTGCAATAATGTGGCTATAAAATCAAGCTACTGCGATGGCTTGGACGCTGTTGCTAAAAGAATAAAACCGCCAACTGGAGAGGCGATGGAGATCGGCGAAAAATTGGCGAGACAGCGCAAGAAGCTCGGCCTTGAGGTCGAGGATGTTTCTGCGAGCACCGGCATGAGCGTGCGCCAAGTCATAGCGATCGAGGCGGGGGCCGAACAGTTCGCATCGCCTGCGGAAATGAATCGCATGATTCGGCTGTATGCGCGCAAGCTGGGTGTGCCGGTCGAAGCCGATGCGCTCGGCGTCGCGCCGCGTCGACTTGATCCCGAGCTTGTTGCGCCCCCACCCATTCCTAAGTTTTTGTTGAAGCCCGAAGCCGGTCACGCAGACTAGGTGCTGGTTATGTCCGCTTACTCAAGCCCATCCGGCAGCTGGAGTGAATAAGCACTAACTGTCGATGTTCGCTCTGTTTGAGCATACCCCATTGATTGGTAGGAAACTCGCTTTGCCTCGTTCTGTCCGTTCCGTGGTCACGATACAAGATGAGCGAGAGGCCGCGCGCCATGCGCGGGGTCATATCGCGGTCATTGATGATGACCCCTCAGTGCGTACTTCCGTCAGCGCGATTCTCAAGCACGAGGGCTATGCGGTATTGGAGTTTGTGTCGGCGGCAGAATTCATCGAATTTGAAGATCGGTCCGAGCCCATGTTCCCTGGGCCGCGTTGCTTACTGCTGGATGTGAAGATGCCGAGCACCTCCGGGCTCGACTTGCAGCGAGAACTGCAGAAGAGGGGCTCGGAGCTGCCCATTGTGTTCATGAGTGGTGGCAGTAGTGCGGGTGAGGCGGTGGAGGCGATGAAAGCCGGTGCGCTGGATTTTTTGATCAAGCCGTTCGATGATCACCAGCTACTGGAATCGATTACTAACGCTTTATCGAGGCATCAAGCTGATGTCCGTAAATCGCTCACGTCAAATGATGCAGCCTCGCGTTTTGCTTCGCTGTCTGCGCGCGAGTCCCAGATTGCCCGGCTGGTGTTGCAGGGTTACATGAACCAGCAGATCGCGGATCAGCTTGGCATAGCCGAGCGAACGGTCAAGCTGCACCGCATGCATATGATGCGCAAACTGGGCGCAGCCAATGTTATCGAATTAGTACGTATTCTTGATGCTATGCATTGAGTTACCCTTAGGGGCTATGGTGGATTTTCGTGGGAGAAGCTATTTTTCACAGCCCGGCGGCAAAAACCACTGAGCCGTGCCGCTCGACGCCGAGATAATTAGAAAAAGGAGTGTCCAGCATGATTCCATCCTCGACAGCGCTGAGTGAGTCGCTGCCTGACGTCGCTTCGCCCCACTCGCATGGCCGCTCGGAGACCATCGCTGAGATCTCGCGAAAATGGTTGGCCGGGATTGATCCGGACCAGTTTCAGGCTTGTCATGAATACTTACTGGCGGTTCGGCTTGCGCGTCACATGACCAAAACGGATATCGTCGCGGCGAGCATGGTCGATGGCGACCCATCGTCGGGTGTCTCTTTGCCAACGGTCTCGAAAATTGAGAGCGGCACGTATGGTGAGCCTGGTTTTCGAACCATGATCAGACTGGCGCGGGGCTATGGCATCAGCATCAGTTCACTTGAACGGTTTTTCGTGTGAGTAGCCCATTTGAATCGGGTGGGCGCTATCGTCCCGTAGACGTCAGTGTGGATGACTCTGACGATATTCCTATCGATGGCACTCGGCTGAAACAGGAGCGCATCGAACGCGGTATGTCGGTGAATGATGCAGCGCGCATGGCAACGCTGTCTCGAGAACAGATTGATCAAATCGAGAATGGTGGCTCGCGGGCGTTTTATGGCGCCAGGCACAAACGACTTGCGGCGCGCAAGTATGCGGATGCGTTTGGCATCAACCTTGCCGAGTTGCTGCCTGAGGTGCAGCTTGCTTCTGACGATGGCAACCAATCCGGTGAAGCACAGCCAACCTACGTACTGCCACCTGCCCCGCCTGCTACCGAGGTGGGCCGTGGTGTGATGTGGCAGTCTTCGAGACCATCAAATTTTGAGTCACGCCGGATTCCACTGGTCGCGGTGATCGTCGTGGCGCTGGTACTGACGTTTTCTATTTTGCGCGGTCTGACGCCGACACCGAGCCCAGTAAGCGAACCGATCGCTGAGCCCGTAGCTGATGCGGCACCGCCTGATGCGCCGGCACCCAATGCAGAGCGGTCAGTATCGCCTGCTGCTGCACCGTCAGCAGCGTCGCCAGTAGCATCACCAACACCAACAACACCAGCGCCTGCGTCTGGCGAGAACGCAGCGCAGGCAACGACAACCGTCACTGCAACAACTACGGCCAACGACAACAAGTTCGAAGATGGACCGGATCCGTGCGCGGTGGCTGCTGGGGGTGACGTTGCGCGTTGGGCGCCGGCACAAGTGAGGGCAACCTACACGCGCTTGTATTTAGGCAGTTATATCGAATCGACGTTGTGCGTGACTGATGCGACCGGCGCGGCCAAACCAATCAAGTTGAAAGCGGGCGGTACCACCACCCATGCGGGTAAGCCTCCTTACATCATTCACTCGCCGCAGCTGCCCAAGCTTCAGATTTACTTGCAGGGTCTGAAGGTCAAGGTGCCTGCCGGCGCGACATCGATACAGTTGTACACCACGCAGTCGCTTCTTCCGAGCGAGCCGGACAATAAGCCGGCCGACAACAACGGCCAGTAGCCAGCGCGCTACTGGTCGCCGAGGCGAACGGCTCATCACTTATGCCGCACTTTCATCCGCAAACCGTCATTTTAATGATCTGCATGGTCTATTTGGTCATGCACGCAGTGATCTGGTTTGCGTTATCGGAGCATCGCGATTCGCAAGTGCGGTTGTGGTGTCTGTCGGGCTTGTTGAGCGGTATTGCTGTGATCCCGCTTTCGATGCGTGGCTTCGTGAGCGAATGGGCATTTATTTTTATTGGCCAATTTCGATGGTGCTGGGTAATGCTGGCCGCTGTATCGCCTTGCGCATGTTTTTCGGTAAGGTGTCGACGACGGCAAAATGGTTCTATGCACTTACCACGGTCATTTTTTTAAGCGTCATTATCGGTGGCTACTACGCGGGCGTATCCGAGTACTACCTGACGATTTACTACTTTGGCTTCTATGCCTTCATCCTCATCGACTATTTTTTGATCGGCTATTGGTTGAAAGGTAACGGACAAAGTCTGGGCGCTGACTTGTTGATGGCCGCAGGTATTGGCTTCTCGTCAACGCAAGCAGTACGAGCCGTCGGTATTGCGATTGATCCGGCATCGATGGATATCTACGCCAACACGCCTGACCAAGCGTTGATGGTGTTGGGTCAGATGATCTGCATCCCGCTGAGTAATATTGGTTTCTTGCGGATTTTTCTGGAGCGACGAGAGCGTGGCCGACTGCAGACAGAGCGCGAACTTGCTGCCGCAGAAACCCGCCAGGTCATGCTAGACCGACATCAGCAAGAGCTCAAGCACCTGCTACAAGAACGCGAAGAGATCATTCGTCAACTCACACTATCGAACAAGTCTGCATCCATGGGCGCATTAGTAGCCAGTTTGGCGCATGAGTTGAACCAGCCTCTTTGCTCGATACGTTTGAATACACAATTAGTCGAGCGCTTGCTTTCCGAAGGTAACGCGGTGCCTGATTCAGATGACCAAATCAAACGCCTGGTCGTTGAGTTGAATCGAGATAATCGTCGTGCTGCAGATATCATCGTCAAGCTACGTAACTTGTTCGAAGATAGAAGCGGCGCCATGGTGAGTCTGGATCTGAACGATCTCGTGCGAGATTGTGCGGCTTTGGTGATGCCGCATGCAAACGCTTGCAAAGTTCAGATTACTTATCAACTTGGCGATACCTGCAGAGTAGTAGGTGATCAAACCCAGCTTCAGCAAGTTGTGCTGAATCTCTTGAACAATGCTGTGGAAGCAGCAGCCGAGGCTGCAAGCAAGCCAGGGCGCGTCGCGGTGAAGAGTCTTTGTAAAGAAAACGACGTACTGCTCAGTGTGTCGGATAACGGCCCCGGTATCAGCGATGACATGCGTCAATCAGTATTTGAGTTATTCAAAACCAGCAAGGCAGAGGGCATGGGCGTCGGTCTATGGCTTTCAAAGACTGTCGTCAATGCACATCTTGGCGACATACAATTCTTTAGCAAACCGGGCGATGGCACTTGCTTCGAAGTACGCTTGCCGACGGACCGAATGCAAGAGAGCGGTTCGATGGTAATGAATACGATTCAGCTGACTGCTTGATTCCAATTTGAATCAAAAAATTTTATTTGATGTGCATGAGCCTGCTGCGCACGATCAGGCAGATGCATCGATCGACATCATCCATCGGGCATTCATTATTTTCGGAAATTGATACCGGTTTACGTGGCATGAGCAGCCGCACTCAACGACGCGTTGCGAAAAACTATCTGAAAGATTTGCTCTAGTATCACCCGCATTGTTCCGCTGATATGCGGTAATTCAGGTGAGGAGGAGCTTCATGCAGACATTGCAAAATTCGGTGAGTAAAGTGATTGAGCATCGGTCGGGTGCCGAGATCGGTCGTTACTCAAGAATGGCAGATAATTTTCCAAGGCTTTGGTCCAACGTAGAGCAGGTGTATCAAATACTACGGATCGATACCGATGATTCGCTGGGTACCGAAGCCTATCGATTTCAGCACATCAAGTCGCGCACTGGTTCACGTGTATATACCGGCGGCGACCGTTGCGATGCAATTTTTATTGTCTACGCAGGCTTTCTGAAAACTTCATGGATCGATAAGTACGGCAATGAAAAAATTCTCGACTTTCCCATGAAAGGTGATTTGATCGGTTTTGATGGTATCGAATCCAAGGCGTTCAAGAACACCTTGGTGGCTTTGTCTGATATCGAATTAATCGTCGTGCCGCTGGATTTTTTCAGCGGCAATGGCAGCAAAGCACATGGCTTTCGTCGGCGCCTGATGGAGTTGATGAGCAACGCGCTGGTGAGCGGTCAAAAGGTGGGCTACATGATGGGCACATTGCCTGCTGAGGCTCGAGTCGCAAAGTTTTTATTATCGATCTCGCAAAAATTCCGTGCGATGGGATTCTCGGATAAATCCTTCCATCTGCGCATGACGCGTGAAGACATCGGCAGCTATCTCGGGCTGACTCTCGAGACGGTCAGTCGCACCCTGTCGGGCTTTGCTCGTTGCGGCTTTATCCGGGTGGATCAAAAGTACATCGAGATTGTCGACCCGGATGGATTGAAGCTGTTACGACGATTACCCGCGCTCAAGCGATAGCGGTACCAGTTTCGGGCTGGCGCGTCCAGGTTTCCTCGGGTAGGGTAGGTGATGGCAGTTAGAATAGGGCGGTACGGGAGCGTATCGCCCAAATGTTGGAGGTTGTGTATGTCCGAGGAAGCCAAGATTTTTCGAGGAGACCAAGGCCCTGAGGCCGGGGCGGTCGAGCCTCAGCGCCCTGTTCGGCGGGTAGCGCCCCAACCAGCGGCGGTGGTGCCACCGGCGCCCGTACCCGAGCCGACGGTTGAGGTTGCAGCCTCCCCCGCCGGCAGTCGCCGCACCAGTGCTGCCAGTGCCTGAACCCGAGCTGAATTTTAATATCGACGAATCCCAACTTTGGCATGCGTCCGAATTAGTGAAGAAGCGAATAAGCGATATGGCAGCGGCAGCGCATCAGACCGCCCACACGCTGGATGAACAAGCCGAAGAAGCGGCGCGTATTGCCAAGCAGTTGAAATCGCTCTGAATGAATCGTCACTGACTGAACATCTCGGACCCATATAGGACTCATTACTCATGGCCACGCTGGACGTCAAGCACATCGCTCGCTTTCTAGGCGCATTATCGATCGAGGAGCGTGTGCAAATCATCACAGTGCTGCTCACCGAGGGTAAAGACGGACTCTCCACGCAGGATATTGCCGTGCGCACCGAGCTCGGTACG
>JBJTXC010000317.1:0-4315 GCA_046082065.1 Burkholderiaceae bacterium | reverse complement strand
GAAGGCCATCGGCCCACGCGTTGTGCCGTCCATGCTGAAACGGCCGATGCGTGTCAGGCGCATTACCTCACCCGCCGACATGATGCACACCATGGCATCGCAATGATCACGGCGTGCCTGCAAATCCGGCAGCACGGGCGTGAAGTGATCTTCCATGAATAGCATCGAGGCAATCACGATGTCACCCGTTGCAATATCCGCCTTGCATCGTGCCAGTGCCGATGCATCATCCGCCCACTCGGATGCAGCATGAATGCTCAGCGACACGGTCGGCAAACGCTGCTGCACCAGTCGTGATGCACGCGCTGCGGCACCCGCCAGATGGTTATCCATCGTGACGATCACCACTCGCATCGCGCTATCAGCGACTGTAGTAGGCTTTCGCGTCATACAAGGTCTCAATGGTGATCTGCTGCACACCACGTTCTTTGGCAAAGCACTCGGTGTTGCGGCGTGCTTTACCTCGAACGAAGAATGGAATCTTGCCGAGCTCGCGCTCAGCTTCGTTACTCCAGGTTGGAATCAATTCACCCGCATTGGCGGGCTCGGGCATCGCAGCGGGCGCGACGACTTCGGCAGCTTCCGAAGGCTGTAGCTGCGGCGTGCGCGCTTTGCCTAAATGCGAGGGCGCGGCGTTTTCATTGAACTCGAAGTCATCTTTGAACATCGCGATCAGGTGCTCTTCCAAGCCCATCATCAGCGGATGTACCCAGCTATCGAATAAAACATTGGCACCTTCGAAACCCATCTGTGGCGAATGTCGTGCCGGAAAATCCTGTACATGCACCGGCGCCGAAATCACCGCACACGGCAATCCCAAACGCTTGGCAATATGACGTTCCATTTGGGTGCCGAGCACCAACTCGGGCGATAGCTCGGTGACGCGCGCTTCCACTTCAAGATAGTCGTCCGTAATCAGTGCCTCGACACCGTAGCGCTCGGCAGCTGCCCGCACCTCGCGCGCAAACTCGCGGCTGTAGGTGCCGAGCCCAACCACTTCGAAACCGAACTCTTCAGCAGCGACACGCGCTGCGGCGATCGTGTGGGTCGCATCACCGAACACAAATACGCGTTTACCGGTGAGATAAGTTGAGTCGACTGATTTTGCGTACCAGCCGGCGCGGGAACGCTCGTCTTCCAACGCAGCATCAGCCTCCATACCCGCCAGCTGTGCCACCTCGCTAATAAACTCACGCGTTGCACGTACACCGATCGGCACCACCGTCGTGAACGGCATGCCATGCATGCGCTTGAGCCAATTGGCTGCCTGCTGCGCAATCTCCGGATACATCACGACATTGAATTCCGCCTCCGTCAATCGCGCCAAGTCACTTGGTGAGGCGGACCACGGCGCAATCACATTCACGCGTATGCCCATACGCTCGATCAAGGTTTGTATCTCGCGCAGATCATCACGATGACGAAAGCCCAGCGCAGCCGGGCCGAGAATATTGCAACTGGCACGTTCAGGCTTTGCGCCCTCAGCGCGAGCACGTGTCAGTACGCGCACCATTTGGTAGAAGGTTTCTGCTGCGCCCCAGTTTTCTTTTTTCTGATACGACGGCAATTCCAGCGGCACGACCGGCACCGGCAGATCAAGTGCCTCTGCTAAACCACCGGGGTCATCCTGCAGTAACTCGGCAGTACACGAAGCACCCACCATCATCGCTTGTGGCTGAAAGCGCTCGTAGGCATCACGCGCAGCATTCTTGAACAAGCCTGCGGTATCTGACCCGAGATCACGCGCCTGAAACGTGGTGTACGTCACCGGCGGGCGTTTTGGTAAACGCTCGATCATGGTGAACAGCAAATCGGCGTAGGTATCACCCTGAGGCGCGTGCAGTACGTAGTGCACATCGCGCATCGCGGTAGCGATTCGCATCGCGCCCACATGCGGCGGGCCTTCATAGGTCCAGAGCGTCAGCTGCATACCGCCTCACGCTCTTTGTTCAGCAAGGCACGACGGCGTAAGGGGCGCGCAAACAACTCAGCCAGATCCGCCGCTTGCTCATAGCCATGTACTGGCGAGAACACTAATTCAATCGACCACTTGGTGGTGATGCCATCAGCTTCGAGCGGATTGGCTAAGCCCAGACCGCACACCACGATATCCGGCGCGTACGCGTGACAACGATCAAGCTGCTTCTCGACATCCTGCCCTTCCGACAGCGTGGTCCCCACTGGTAATAGCGCTAGCTCCTGCTGCAAATGATCGCGATGCAAATAAGGCGTGCCGACCTCGGTCAGTTGCATACCTAATTCACGCGATAAAAAGCGCGCGAGTGGTATCTCGAGCTGCGAATCCGGGAAGAAGAAAATACTGCGACCTTGCAGCCATTCACGCTGACGCTTTAGTGCATTCATGGCGCGCTCGCGCGAAGGCTGTGTCACCTGCTCGAAGCGCTGCATCTCTACACCAAAGCTTTGCGCGGCAGCGCGCAGCCACTCGGTGGTGCCTTCAACCCCAAACGGGAACGGCGCCGCAATACGCTGAGCACCGCGTTCTTCTAGCGCGCGCGCTGTCTCAGCCAGGAACGGCTGCACTAACAGGTAGCGGGTGTTCTTGCCCAAGCGTGGCAAAGCGCGCGAGGAACGCGGCGGGAAGAACGAGAGTCGTTCAATACCCATGGCGCGCAGATATCTCGCGAACTGATCTTCAACGACATCCGGCAGGCAACCGACAATCATTAACCCGGGCGCAGCATCAGGGTCTTCTGCCGGAAGCTGCGGCACCAGCGAGGCGAGGCAGGCATCCTCACCTTGCGTGAAGGTAGTTTCAATACCGCTGCCGGAATAATTCAGTACGCGAACATTCGGCAAAAACTGCCGAGATAATCGTTCTGCCGCGGTTGCAAGGTCGAGCTTAATCACTTCCGACGGACAGGAGCCGACCAGAAACAGCATCTTGATATCCGGCCGGCGCGATAGCAGCTTGGTGACGACGCGATCAAGTTCTTCATTGGCGTCGGCAATACCGGCCAGGTCGCGGTCATCAATAATCGCGGTGGCGAAACGCGGCTCGGCAAAAATCATCACGCCCGCCGCTGATTGAATCAGGTGCGCGCACGTGCGCGAGCCCACCACCAGGAAAAACGCATCTTGTATCTTGCGGTGCAGCCAGACGATACCGGTCAGACCGCAGAACACCTCACGCTGACCACGCTCACGTAGCACCGGCGCGTCGCTGCAACCGCTGTCGGCAACAATCGGGATCACGGCGCTCATGCCGTCACTCCGGGTGATTGCGGGACACTTGAAGGGCGATCGGATAATTCAGCCGCGGTATCGAGCCCGGCCGCTTCAGCTTCGGCCTGCAAACGTGCCGCACGTAGCTTCAACAAAAACTGCGTTGCGTTGATGGCATAGGCCGCGTACGCAGCAAGTACCAACAGCATTTGCTCACGCACCGGCATGGAACCCGTGAATAGCGCCACCAGATACGCGGTGTGCAGCGCGAGCACCAGCATGCTGAATAAGTCTTCCCAGAAGAACGCGGGCGCAAACAGGTAGCGGCCGAATACGACCTTTTCCCATATACAGCCAGTGATCATAATGGTGTACAGCAGCAGGGTTTTGATGACCACGGAGAGGGTCGCCGCTTGCTCACCCTGGCCGGTTTGCAGATAGCGCAACACCAGTACCACGCTGACAAGAAAGACAAGGAACTGCACTGGCGCAAGCACGCCCTGGACCAAGGTCCAATGGGTTGCGTCGCGACGGGCCCGCTCCTCTGCGGTATACAGAGGCCGTGCCGGATCCGTGCCGTGTCTCCGTTGTTGCATGTGGTGCCCTCCGCCCTACAGGCTTTTCCCCTGAATGTAGGCCTACGGAAAGTATCTGTCAACTAAACTTTACATACAAAATAGTTGACACTGGCATGTCATTCGGGCATTTTTTTCGTATTTCCTTGACGCAACGGGTTGGGCGGCGTACAAAGAGTGAGATCTGCCTGGGACATTCGTCCACGGGCGGCGGATTCCCCACAGAATCCACCCTAGAGAGAATCCGCGCTTCGTTCGGCTTGACGGCTGGCATTCGAAGGGTTCCGGACCACGCAGGAGAGCGCAATGGACAGGAAGACCCAGACCAGTGGTTCTGGTGCTGCCGACACGAGATTGGCCGCAACGGATGGTGATCGACGCGTGCGCGACGTCGTGGAGACGGAAATCATTCCGCGCTTGGTGCATGCCCATGCTATTCCTCGCCATGACAACCTCTGGAGAAACCGGTGGGCTTCAAATACATCGCCGCCGAGATGCTGGCCGGCGCGGTGCTGGTGGGCGGTGAAGAATCGGGTGGGGTGGGCTTCGGCATG
>JBJTXC010000316.1:0-3274 GCA_046082065.1 Burkholderiaceae bacterium | reverse complement strand
GTGCACGATTCAAGGTATCAAGCACGTGCGGAAATGCGCGGCTATGCGTGCCTGCGGTTCGTTCATAGTGCATCACAAAACGCTCCATCACCTTGTCCCATGGTGCGTCCATCGGCCCTTGCGTATGCTGCCAAGCGGTTTTCATCAACCAGCCCGTACCATGGCCAATCCAATCACGTACTTGTTGATCGGTGACTGTCTCATGGCCGAATTCTTCCAGCGTCAGATTGACAGCCTCAGCGATTTCACCAGCAGTATCGAGCAGCGTGCCGTCGAGGTCGTACATCACAAGTGCCATAGCAGTCTCCGATTCAGGCACGACGTCTGCGATCGATCAGTCGCAGAATCATCGGGGTAAAAATTAATTGCATCGCGAGACCCATTTTCCCGCCCGGGATCACAAAAGTATTTGGACGAGTCATCCATGAACTTTCAATCATGGACAGCAGATAGGGAAAATCAATGCCCTTGGGATCAGCAAAACGAATCACCACCATGCTCTCGTCAGCACTAGGAATATCTTTGGCGATGAATGGGTTGGAGGTATCAACGGTAGGTACACGCTGGAAATTTACATGGGTACGTGAAAACTGCGTACAAATATGCCGCGTGTAGTCAGGCATACGGCGCAAGATGGTATCCATCACGGCCTCTTGAGAATAGCCGCGCATATTCTGATCACGGTGGAGTTTTTGTATCCACTCGAGGTTGATGATCGGTACCACGCCAATCAATAAATCCACATGCGATGCTACATCGGCACCATCACCAACAAAGCCGCCATGCAAACCTTCGTAGAACAGCATCTCGGGCTGATCTTCCATCTCCCGCCATGGCGTGAATGTGCCGGGCTCCTGCCCGTACTCGGCAGCTTCTGTATTGTCATGAATATACTTGCGTACACGACCCGTACCTGATTGACCAAAGGTGCGGAATGTATCTGCAAGCTCGGCCAGTAAATTGGCTTCCGGACTGAAATGGCTGAATGAAAAATTACCCGCAGCCTGACGCCGCTTCATTTCTTCGCGCATTTCAAGTCGATTGAAACGGTGCATCGAATCCCCCTCAAGGATCTGTGCACGGATACCTTCCCTACGAAAGATATGCTGGAAGCTTTTCATGACAGTCGTCGTGCCGGCACCCGAAGATCCGGTAATCGCGACGATGGGATTTTTTACAGACATTACCAACTCCAATAAAACAATATTCTGGATCCCGGCCTACACCGGGATGACAATACAAAGGTCAACTCGCCTCCGGCATAAGAGCAATCATGCAAGCGCCTGCTTACCGCAATCTAAGGCTTCAAGGCGTCATTTCGGCGCAGGCCGGAATCCGGAAAGATCTTGGTGAATATGACGGTCGAGATATCAGTTCGCAAATAAAGATCTTTCTTGAAACAGCGGCGAGGTGTAGCGTTGGTCAGCACCACTGTCGTAGTCCTGGTGGTAACGCTCGATACGCTCTACCTCATTTCGCGAACCAAGAATCACCGGCACACGCTGATGAATCTCTTCGGGTGTGAGATCAAGAATTCGCGCCCGCCCGGTAGAACCGAGGCCACCCGCCTGCTCAATGACCATCGTCATCGGATTCGCTTCATACATCAGCCGTAAACGCCCGGGTTTGCTCGGGTCTTTCATATCGCGCGGATACATGAACACACCGCCTCGCATCAATATGCGATGTACCTCTGCGACCATGCTGGCAATCCAGCGCATATTGAAATCGCGTCCGCGCACATCGTTTTTACCTGCCTTGCACTCGCTGACATAGCGCTGCACCGGTGGCTCCCAGAAGCGCTCATTGCTGGCGTTAATTGCAAACTCACTGGTATCTGCCGGAATCTCGATATGCGGATGCGTCAATATGAAGTTGCCGACTTCTCTGTCCAGCGTGAAGCCATGCGTGCCCTTCCCTACCGTGATCACCATCATGGTCGCCGGGCCGTAGATCGCATAACCAGCAGCTAGCTGCTCGCTACCGGGACGTAAATAATCTTGCAGCGTCGGTGCGCGGCCCTCGGGTGCACGTAGCACGGAAAAAATGGAGCCGACCGAAACATTAACATCAATATTCGACGAACCATCGAGCGGATCGAATATCGCTAAAAATCGTCCACTACCATCGCGCGGATCAATTTCTTGGGGATGATCGACTTCTTCAGACGCGAGACCAGCGACTAAACCGCCCATCGAAAACGTGTTGATGAACGCAACAGTCGACAGCACATCGAGTTTTTTCTGCGTTTCGCCTTGCACATTGGTACTGTCCAGACTGCCCAGCACATCACCTAACATACCTTTAGAGGTCATCGCGGAAATCGCTTTGACACAAGCAGCGATATCAACCAACAACGCAGCGAGATCATTTTGCTCAGGCGAGCCCTTCAGTAGCTGTATCAGGAATTTCGAAAGCGTGGTCCGACCCTGATGCATGATTATTCCCCCGATGATTAATTAAAAGCCTCAAAAAACTTAGTGATACTTATTTTTCAAGGCTTCAAGTCTCTCTAAAAAAGCGATACGAGAGACCTCACGCGTCCAAACCGCCCGAAAAAACTCGCGAGGCGCGAATATCTTCAGCGCAGATTGTCGATAGCGCTTCGGCATCCACACTGGCATGACCCGCCATCGCTTGCCGAAAAATTCGATTCGCTTGCCGCAGACGAGCCCGATCCAAGGCATTCCGTATCGAGCGTGCGTTTGCAAAATGTGGTTGCTGCTTGCGTAGCTGGATATAGGCCGTGATTGCCTGCTGTGCTTCATCATCCAGCCGGTAGTTCATGGTGCCGACCATACGCGTTGCAATCTGCACCAACTCGGTCTCACTGTAATCCGGGAAGTCAATGTGGTGCGCGATACGCGACGACATGCCGGGGTTCGACCGAAAGAAGGTGTCCATTCGATCCTTGTAACCCGCGAGAATCACCACCAGATCATCGCGGTGATTCTCCATGACTTGCAGCAGAATCTCGATTGCCTCTTGCCCGTAATCGCGTTCATTCTCAGGACGGTACAGATAATAGGCCTCGTCAATGAATAGTACCCCACCCATGGCTTTCTTCAGCACTTCTTTGGTCTTGGGCGCGGTATGGCCGATATATTGACCGACCAGATCATCACGGGTCACGGAAACGACATGGCCTTTGCGCACATAACCCAAGCGATGAAGAATCTCCGCCATACGCATTGCGACCGTGGTTTTACCCGTACCAGGGTTGCCGGTGAAGCACATGTGCAAACTCGGTGTACCAGACTCCAGTCCGAGCTGA
>JBJTXC010000315.1:0-4989 GCA_046082065.1 Burkholderiaceae bacterium | reverse complement strand
ACCACCCCGACCGTAGCCAACATAGCCGGGGGGTGCGCCTTTCAAGCCAGCGACCGAGTGAGGCTCTTGGTATTCGGAGAGATTGATAGTGACGAGGTGATCACGGCTGCCATACAACTGCTCGGCGAGCTGAAGCGCGGTTTCGGTCTTGCCCACCCCGCTGGGGCCCACCAGCAAAAATACACCAACGGGTTTTGATTCATCATCCAACCCGGCGCGGTGGCTGCGAATCTGACGCGCGATGTAATCGAGCGCTTCATCTTGCCCCACCACGCGCTCGCGCAAGCGATGATGTAATTCCAGTACGGTACGCTGCTCGTCTGCCAGCATGCGACCCAGCGGTATGCCAGTCCAGCTTGACAGTACATTGGCAACTGCCTCGCTATCAACGCGGCGCTGAGTGGTTTTTGAATTATCAGTACCCGCGATAGTCTGCGTATTTTCTGAATCATGCACCACACCATGTGCCACGCGCGCGCAGGCGGTATCCAGCACACTGATCGCTTTATCAGGCAGCTGACGCGCACGCAGATAACGGTGCGACAAGTTAACTGCGTCATGCACTGCAGCGTTTGTAATAGTCACACCATGATGCGCCGCCAGCCGCGGCACAATGGCTGCCAGCATTGCAATCGCGGTATCGGTGTCCGGTTCAGCGACCTTGACGACTTGGAAGCGCCGTGTCAGCGCGGGATCGCGTTCGATATGTTGCTTGTACTCCGACCAGGTCGTCGCTGCGATGGTGCGTAATTCACCGCGGGCGAGTGCAGGCTTGAGCAGGTTGGCAGCATCGCCCACACCTTCACTGCCGCCGGCACCGATCAGTTGATGCGCCTCGTCGATGAACAGCACCACGGCGGGCACTGCGGCTTTGACTTCAAGAATCACGTCTTTCAGTCGACGCTCGAACTCGCCGCGCATGCCGGCACCGGCTTGTAACAGACCTAGATCCAGAGCGCGTACCGAAATACCTTTTAATGGTGCCGGCACCGTGCCATTGACCACACGCTGCGCAAAACCTTCGACAACTGCAGTTTTACCCACACCCGCTTCACCCGTGAGGATGGGATTGTTTTGACGGCGACGAAGCAGAATTTCGATCAGCTGGCTGATTTCTTCATCCCGGCCCGTCACCGGATCAAGCTGGCCTTGTTGCGCCTGTGCAGTTAGATCAATGGTGTACTGATCGAGTGCAGGGGTTTTGCTGCGCGCAGATCCACTACCACGCATCGTTGATTGGTTCGTCGCATGAGCGCCCTGACCGCCCGCCATGTGGGTTGGTAACGCCGCACTGTCTGAGGCGTGGTCACTGGCGGTGTTCACCATGCCGACCAATGCGCGTAGTTCGTGTCGTAATTGTTCGCGCGGTAGTTGTAGCAGGGTAGGGGCTGATTCCAGCAGGATGCCACGCAACGTATCTGATTCAAGCGCAGCCAACATCAGACAGGCAGGGCTGATATGACTCTCGCCCAATTGCACGGATGCGATCACCCAGGCGTTTTCCAACAAGCGAGGGAGGTGTTCCGATAGCACGGGTGTGCGACCATTACCCCGCTTGAGTTTATCGAGCGCGTCTTGTAACTGCGATTGCGCGCGCGGCACCGCGATCTGAAAATGTGTCAGCAGGCGGTGCAGCGTGCCAT
This sequence comes from Burkholderiaceae bacterium, assembly GCA_046082065.1. Classification (GTDB taxonomy): domain Bacteria; phylum Pseudomonadota; class Gammaproteobacteria; order Burkholderiales; family Burkholderiaceae_D; genus Pernthalerella. The sequence goes on along the minus strand of JBJTXC010000315.1, from coordinate 3,346 downwards.
CTTTATCACGCAGTAGCTCGGTCATTAGATGCTCGGGGTCGACGCTGAAATGCGTTTGCTGCGCACACAACTCGGCAGCGCGCTCCATGGCGGCACGGCTTTCAACATCCAGCCGCTGTATCAGGGTGCGCAGTTCAGTGCTCATGATGCGCACAATCAAATGAAAAACGTGCCGGTGGTGGCGCGTTGCTCGCGGCGGTATCACTGCGTGTATTTCGCTCGGCGACCCAGGCATTCCAACCCAAGCGCGGGCGTCCGGTGGCGCTGAATGAGGCTGAAGTCACTGTCTCGGCTGCGGGTGTGAGCGATACCTCGACGATCAATGCAGCGGACAAGAAACTGCGCACGGTGGTCTTGAATTCTTCATGCTGCTCACCGCCTGGCAGTAGCTGCATGATACGTTTGAGCGGTAGATCAGTGGCGTGCAAGCGTATGGCGGCGGATTGATCCCATGCCCGTCGACCGAGTAGCGCGGTTTGACCCAGCATCGGCGCGCGCGCCGCATCGCCCAGCAGAGTGAGATCATCCTGCTCAAGCGGTAGCCACTGACCAACAAACTGCTCACCACGAAACGCGATCTGATAGCGGTCTTGCAGCAGCGTGCATAAGGACGCCATTGAGCGCGGCGCACCGGCAAGTAAACCCGCATGCCGCAACCAGCGCCCTTCATCTTGTGCCTGCCTTTGCGTACAGCCACACAAACGACGGGTAGCACTACCAACACTGGCGCTGTGTGCATCACCACCGACGGAGGGCCGGTGACGCTTGCGGCCCAGATAAAACAGCGACAGCAAGCGGTGATGAAAAATATCCAGAAACTCGGCAGTTGCAAAATCCTTGGTTGCACCGCGCGCGATCACCACCTCGGTGAATGCGGCAGGCATCGGCCCCGCCTGACCGAGCAGCGAGAGTACCGGTGTATGCAAGGTATAGGGCTCACCGGTATGTGCGCCGCGGCGTGCATCCTGGACATCACTGGCATCGAAATCGAGCGAGATATGACTGGCAAGCCGGACGGCCTCAGTGCCGTGCTCTGCACCGATTTCAGCATGCCCTTCGGCCATGCCGGCGCGTTCAAGCAGACTGATCGCCTGAAACAGATCGAAGCCCTGCGGCTGTGCTAACAGTGCAGGGACTAGCTGTGTGTCTGCGTCGCGCGCACTCATTTACAGCAGCTCCTGCGCGCCACTCATCGGCGGCCACTGCACCAGGCACTCGTCGCCACGCCAAATGCCCAGCTCGACAAATGAATTGACCGTGGTGTACAGCCCGAAAAAATGTGCCAACACCGCAGAGAACAGTACCGGCGAGGCACCTACAAATGCCTCGGGCTCGGGCTCAATACGTACCCCTGTACCGCGACACAGACCGCGCCAGGCTTGCTGACCGATGTGTCGCGTGACGGCGCGAGCGCTGAGTCTTTGTATGCCGCGGATCTGCTCCAGATCGCGTTGTTGTTCCGAGCTGAATAGCGAGAGCAACTCGCGCAAGTGATCGCGACCCTGCGCATGACTGATGAGCGATTGATGCTGAAGATTCAGCAGTGAGATCAGACGCCACAGGGTGTCGCTACCGAGCGGTGGCATGCGCTGACGCGAGGGCTCGCTGACACAGCGAATCTGCAAGCCGTTCGAGATACCTTCACCGATCAGTAGCGTTTGCGGTGTGATCTGCTCGGCCAGCCCGCGGTTGGTACACAGCGTGCGCGCGTACACCACGGCAGACGGCGCGAGTCGTTGCTGACGGCGATCGACAAATGACATAAACACATCGGTACCGGTCAGGTCATCACGCAAGCTCCGCTCACGTCGCGCCATCCAGAACACATCATCGACAGATTCGCCGGTTTGTAGCGCAGCGATATGCCGTAAGTGCAGCGGCTGATCAGAGCCCGGTTCGGATGCAGTGACTTGCACAATCGAATGAATCTCGGTCGAGGCTTCGCGAGCACGGTCGCCGACCAGCATCACCTCATGCCGGGTGTGATCAATATGTGCCGGCTCTGAAGTACGCGGGAAAAGATTCACCGCCACGGTACACCCCAAGCGGAAATGTTCCGCATCAAGTGCACGCAGCTTGCGCGAAGCAGCACCCACATCCAGCCTCAGGCTGAACTGTTGACCTTTCAGTTTGAGCGCCCAGAGCCCGTGAATATCAAAGAAATGAAATTTTGCCGGGAAGGCAAAATACTCTTGCAGCATGCCGTACGCTGGGTGGGCCCCCGGTGCTTGTGGCAGCACGGCATGCTCGGCATCAAAACCGACCCGCTGACATTGCTTGGCGGGTAGCTGCGCAATCGGGTTACCGTTACCGTCAGTGATATGGATACGCTTCAAGCGCGCCGCCAGACACTCATACAGTGTGGCGACTGTCGCGCTATCACCCGCGAGGTGAATGCGTAGGGTATCGAGCGATAATTCTTCTAATGTATTGCCATCGTCAGCTTTGATTTGTACGGCAATGCAGCCTTCGTCATCGACTTTGGCATCGATGACGTGCAGCGGCCACAGCGTGCTATCCCACGCGGTACGAAAACGTACCTCTTCGCCGCTCTGAGCCTGCGCTACCAATGCCGTATGTCTTGGCACATTCAAACCCGCAGTCACTTTGCCCTGCGCTACGCCCAAGGTCATTTGCACGACCGTCATCGAGGGAAGCGGCGCTAACAGCGCGGGATAAAGATTTTCCAGTAGCGCGCTGGCTACTTGCGGAAAATCTGCATCAATATCGTGCCGTATCCGCGCCGCCAGAAACGCGACGGATTCAATCAGTCGCTCGGTGTGGGGATCATGCGATTCGCCGCCATGCAAATCCAGTCGTGCACCGACTTTGGGATAGCGTTTGGCGAAGTCACGACCTTGATTGCGCAGCCAGTCCAGCTCACGCAAGTAGTAATCGAGGAGTTCGTTATCACCCGCGCGCGAGTTCATGCCGTCACCTCGACTATGACATCGTCGAATTGCAAAGCGAATGTTTGCAGGCCGGTACGGTGAGTCATGCCACAGCCTCCGGTGCATGGGTCGCAAGCCGAGTCGCGTCGGGTGTTTCTGCGGCGAGCGTGAAGCGAACCCGACGCACGGTCTGGGCGATGGCCAGATCAGCGTCAATCTGAAATAGCGCAATCGTGATGCCGTTGGCAGCACCCAATGGGGTGACAACGGTATGACTCAATCTTGGCTCAAAATAACTGATGGCACGCTCGATGGCGCGAGCAATTCGTGAACGATCGTTTTCGCTGCGAGCGGAGAGGGCGGTGTAATCCGGAATACCGTAGTCGAGTACGGTCAGGCCGGCGTCGGTGAATTCAGTGAGGCTGATGCGTGAGCGCGAGTTCAGTAGCCGATGC
>JBJTXC010000314.1:0-2274 GCA_046082065.1 Burkholderiaceae bacterium | reverse complement strand
CAGGCATCGGTCGAGATCGGCCTGCAGCATACAGAGACCGGCACTGCATTTGCCGATTGGCTGGGGCAGCGGGGTTGAGATGGCAGTTCGCGAGATTTTAAAAATGGGCGACCCGCGCTTGCTTCGTGTCGCGGAGCCCGTTACTGCGTTCGACACAGCTGAGCTGCATGCCTTGATATCAGACATGTTCGACACCATGCATGCTGCCAACGGGGCTGGCCTCGCTGCACCACAAATCGGCGTCAATCTGCAACTCGTGATTTTTGGCTTCAGCAAGAATGAACGCTACCCGGATGCGCCGGCGGTACCCGAGACGGTGTTGCTGAATCCGGTGCTCGAACCGCTATCGGATGAGCTGGAAGAGGGCTGGGAGGGCTGCTTGTCCGTGCCCGGCTTACGTGGGGCCGTGCCGCGCCACGCGCGACTCCGCTATCACGGTGTTGACCCCTACGGTATGCCAATCGACAGGGAGGTGGACGGCTTCCACGCACGAGTCGTGCAGCATGAGTGCGATCACTTGATCGGGGTGCTGTATCCGATGCGGGTAAAGGATTTCAGCAAGTTTGGCTATACCGAAGTGCTGTTTCCGGGTATGAATCCGGCGGCGGACGACTAGTATTGTTGTAGTATTGCTATTGATTCCTTTGGAAATATTAGGGTAGTATTCTTTCTGAGGAGAGGATGCTTCCCATGCTTGCCAAAACCGTAAAACATAGCGCTGATCCCAAGCCTGCCTTTGTGTTGGCGAAAGCCGTGACGCGTGCAGCCGATCAGCTCGGTATATCGCAACAGTTGCTCGGCAGAATCCTGGGCCTCAGTCCCGCAACTGTTTCTCGCTTGTGCGCGGGAAGTTATCAACTCGACCCCCGCCGCAAGGAATGGGACTTCGCGTTGTTGTTTGTTCGGGCGTTCAGGTCACTTGATTCGATTGTCGGAGATTCAGCTTCCGCCCGCGCTTGGCTGCAAAGCGACAATCTCGCGCTGAACGCGCGCCCGATCGATTTGTTGTCCGACACGGAGGGCTTGGTCAGTGTTGTCCACTACTTGGACGCCTCGCGCGCTGTCGGCTGAGTCGCGTCCTTGGCAGTGCTTTGCTTGGCGCATGGTCGAGTCGCAGCATATTGCGGCGACGATGAAACTGGTTGATACACGTGACGAGCAAGATATGCTCGAAGCATTGCTAGACCAAGATAAGCCCAGGAGGGCTATTGACACGGCCAAGTTGCACTATTTGCTGGCGACACCCTTTCGCTACGCTCCCTTGAAAACTGGCTCTCGTTTTCGCTCTTATGCTGACCCGGGCGTTTTTTCCGCGGCGGAATCTGTACGAACTGCAGCCGCAGAGCTGGGTTATTGGCGATGGAGATTTTTAATGGATTCGCCAAATCTGGAGAGGCTTGGACCTGTCGCTCATACTGCGTTTAACGTCAAGATTGCGACCACGGCGATTGATTTACGCGAGCCTGGCTTTGCTCTCGATCTCAAATGCTGGCGAGTTTTATCTGACTACGCATCTACGCAACATTTTGCGCGCACAGCGCGTCAGGCTGAAATCGGTAGTATTGTTTATCCGTCCGCTCGGGATCCGGAACCGGCTTGGTGTATCGCCTTACTGTTTCCGTCTGGGTTCGCTCGCAAAAAACCTGAAGCGATCAACGAGACTTGGTATCTGGCTGTATCGAGTGATGAGGTGGTCTGGCGCCGTGATCATCAGTCGATAAGATTTTCAACAACGTTCTGGGTGAATTAGAACTTCTCGTTCTCGGCCAAATACCGCCACTGCCCAACCGGCAAGTCGCCGAGTTTTACATTGCCGATGCGCACCCGCTTCAATCCGATCACCTGTAGCCCGACCAGTTCGCACATCCTGCGGATTTGTCGCTTCTTGCCCTCGCGCAGAATGAAACGTAGTTGATCATCATTTTGCCAACTGACTTTGGCAGGCAGCAACGGGCTACCATCGAGCGATAGTCCGTGATTCAAGCGCTTCAAATCAGCGTCGGATAGTTTTGCTGATCTCAAAGATTTCACCCGAACCAGATACTCTTTTTCCACCGATCGGTCTTCACCAATCAGTTGCTTGGCGATCCGACCATCTTGCGTCAACACCAGCAAGCCGACCGAATCGATATCCAAACGACCCGCTGGCACCAGACTTTTCAGCTGTGATGGTGAAAACTGTATGGCTGATTTGTCTTCAGACCAGCGGTTTTCCGGGCGCACCAAAGTGAACGCGGGTTGATAGCCGTCTTCGGCCTGACCGCTCACAAAACC
>JBJTXC010000313.1:0-11509 GCA_046082065.1 Burkholderiaceae bacterium | reverse complement strand
CATTACCGGTCTGATTCGCGAGTTTCTGATTGCACGCACCTTCGGTGCCTCGGTCTACACCGACGCTTTCTTCGTCGCCTTTCGGATCCCCAACCTGCTGCGTCGCTTATTTGCCGAGGGCGCATTCTCGCAGGCGTTTGTGCCGATCCTGGCGGAATATAAAAATCAGCAAGGCTGGCGCGCTACTCGCGTACTGGCCGACCATGTTGCAACCGTAATGTTCTGGGCACTGCTGCTGACCTCGCTGGCTGGCATTGTGTTTGCGCCGGCGATTGTGCTGCTGATGGCCAGTGGCTTCGCATCCGACCCGGTCGCGATGTCGTTGTCGACCACCATGACGCGGATCATGTTCCCCTACATCTTGTTTCTGTCACTGGTCGCGCTCGCGGGTGGCATTTTGAATACCTGGCGTGAATTTCGCGTACCGGCGTTTACCCCGGTGCTACTCAATCTATCGTTCATCGCTGCATCGTTAATGCTGGCGCCCATGATGTCGCAACCAGTGTACGCACTGGCCATTGCGGTTTTCATCGGCGGCTTGTTGCAACTTGGTTTGCAAATCCCGGCGCTGCGAAAAATCGGGATGCTGCCGCACATCAGCGCAAACCCGATGCGCGCGTTACAGGATGAAGGTGTCAGACGCGTCCTGAAACAGATGTTGCCGGCCACCTTTGCCGTATCAGCGGCGCAGATCAGCTTGATCATCAACACCAACATCGCTTCGCACTTGAGCGACGGCAGCGTGTCGTGGTTGTCATATGCCGATCGGTTAATGGAGTTACCGACTGGCCTGCTTGGTGTAGCGCTCGGCACTATTTTGCTACCCAGCCTCTCCAAAGCGAATGCGATCGGTGACCTGGTTGAATACTCGGCCTTGCTGGATTGGGGCCTCAGGCTTTGCTTTTTGTTAGCGATGCCGGCCGCAGTCGCGCTCGTGATTCTGTCTGAGCCCTTGACCAGTACGCTATTTCACTACGGTAAATTTGACCCGACATCTGTCGCGATGACAGCGCGTGCTTTGGTCGCCTACGGTATTGGACTGATGGGGCTGATTCTGGTCAAAATTCTCGCGCCCGGTTTCTACGCTAAACAAGATATCCGCACACCGGTAAAAATCGGCATCGGCGTACTGGTGTCAACGCAGCTGATGAACCTGTTGTTTGTCCCATGGCTTGCACACGCCGGGTTGGCATTGTCGATCGGCCTCGGCGCCACCGTGAATGCCGGCATGCTGTTCCTGATCCTCAAAAAACGCGGTATTTATCGCCCGCACCCGGGTTGGCCGTTGTTCATGATTAAGCTGCTCGGTGCTTTATTGTTACTGGCGGGAGTGGGTCTTTGGTCGGCCGGCAAGTTTGACTGGATCGCCATGCATGCCACGCCTTGGCTACGCGTCGGCGCGCTAAGTTACGTGATTACGCTGTGCGTTGTTGTCTACTTTGGGGCATTGTGGGCGATGGGGTTTAGATGGTCCGACTTCCGGCGAGAATCGCATTAACAACCTGTCTTGTTTGGCCGCGAGTGGCGTTGGCAGCAGCTAATCGTGAGTTTTGTGCCGTGTTTTTTTGCTGTGTTGTGTGTTGTGTTTGGTGCGGTCGCCTTGCCATCGACCAGAATAGAAAAGTTCGAAATTATTTTTGAATTAGTACATCATGATCAATGCGCTGGATTATTTTGCATCGTTGGTTCGATCAGAGGATGACATCCCCTTGTTCGAGGCCGCGCTGAGCATTGGTCAGGATGCGGACCCACATCTCGACCTCAACGCCTGTCTGCTTGAAATTGACCGCTTTGCGGCGCAGCTTCTACAACGCCTACCCGCCGACATTGCACCGATTCCCAAACTGCGCCTGTTGAATAACTTTTTTTACCAAGAATTAGGCTTTGCCGGAAATTTGAATGACTACTACAACCCGGACAACAGCTACTTGCACAAGGTACTCGCCACCCGACGCGGTATCCCGATCTCATTGGCAGTCATTTACATGGAACTGGCGCAGCAAATCGGATTAGGTGTAAAGGGGATCTCCTTCCCGGGACACTTTCTCATGAAGTTGTCGGTCAAAAACGGAGACATCATTCTCGACCCATTCAATGGCAACAGCCTGTCGCGCGAAGAGATTGAAGATCGGCTAGAGCCATTTTTCGTTGATGGTCGTGGTCCAAACGATCCGCCGGTCTCGAGCTATTTGGCAGAGGCCTCTGCCGCGACGATTTTGGTGCGCATGCTGCGAAATCTGAAAGCTTTGTTTGCCGAACATCCGCACTGGCAGCAGTTTCTCAATGTGCAGCAGCGCTTAGTTATGTTGCTACCTGAAGAAGCCAGCGAGCGGCGTGACCGAGGGCTGGCTTATGCTCACCTCGACTGCCCACAGGCTGCACTAGATGATCTGGAAGCCTATTTGGCGCAATGCCCGCAAGCCTCCGACGCCGATGCCCTGCGCCGTCAATTGCCCGAATTACGCGCCGCCTCACGGCGGCTGAATTGACAGCCTCGACGCATTAACGCCGCGAGCGCATTTACCCGCCCTGCGCACGCAGTTCAATCGCTTCCCAGCGTTCAAGCGCCTGCGTCAGCAGCGTCTCAATCTCTGCATAGCGCAGATTCAATTGCTGTACCTCGGACGGCGACTGACGGTAGAGCGCCGGATCGGCTAAGCGCGCAGAGAGATCTGTCTGTTCTGCTTCGAGCTGCTCGATCATCTGCGGCAGCTGCTCCAGCTCGCGCTGCTCCTTGAATGACAGCTTCTTGGGCTTAAGCGTGGGTGAAGCAGCGTTCAATGCGTCTGCCGATGCCGAAATCGCGGCGGAACCCGACGATTCTGAAGCCAAGGCGCGTTGCGCAGTTTGATGAGTGGGCCCGCGAGATGGCTGCTTGGATGATGGCTGGTTGGGTGATGGCTGCTTTTGCCCTGACTTCTTCTGCTCGCTTTGCAAATCAGGCGCCCTGACGCGTTCCCAGTCACTGTAGCCACCAACGTACTCGCGCCAGACACCATTGCCCTCGGCTACAAACACCTGCGTCACCACATGATCGAGAAACATTCGATCATGACTCACCAAAAAAACAGTACCTTGGTAATCTTCCAGTAACTGTTCGAGTAATTCCAGCGTATCGATATCAAGATCATTCGTCGGCTCATCCAGTACCAGCACGTTAGCTGGTTTGGCAAATAATCGAGCCAACAGCAAGCGATTGCGCTCGCCGCCGGATAAGGATTTGACCGGCGAGCGCGCTCGCTCAGGTGCAAACAGAAAATCGCCCAGGTAGGTCATCACATGCTTGCGCTCTCCATTCACCTCGACCCAGTCACTGCCCGGTGAGATCGTGTCAGCCAACGATGCTTCCTCGTTCAACTGCTCACGCATCTGATCAAAGTAGGCGATTTGCAAACGACTACCCAAGCGCGCCGTGCCCGAGTCGGGCTTTTGCTCGCCAAGAATCAGTCTCAGCAAAGTTGTCTTGCCTGCACCATTAACACCAATCAATCCAATTTTGTCGCCGCGAAGAATCGTCGCGCTGAAGTCTCTGACGATCAATCGATCGTCATAGGCCATACGCACATTGATGAGTTCTGTTACCAGCTTGCCAGATTGCTCACCCGACGATACTGCCAGCTTGACCTGACCCAGTTGCTCACGCCGACGTGATCGCTCCAGGCGTAAAGACTCCAAGCGTCGTACCCGCCCTTCATTGCGGGTACGACGTGCTTCGACACCTTTGCGTATCCAAACCTCTTCCTGCGCAAGAAATTTATCGAATTTTGCGCGCTCGATATCTTCAACCAGCAGCTGCTCGGCCTTACGTCTTTGGTAAGCGCTGAAGTTACCGTCATAAGATTGCAGCTGCCCACGATCCAGCTCGACGATACGGGTAGCGACTTTATCGAGAAAGCTACGATCGTGCGTGATGAATAGCAGGCTGCCGCGAAACTCGCAAAGCAGATTTTCCAGCCACTGTATCGATGAAAAATCCAAATGGTTAGTAGGCTCATCGAGCAATAACACATCAGGCGAAGATACCAAGGCACGCGCCAGCGCGACTCGCTTCTTCATACCGCCGGATAAAGTTGTAATCGGGCGCTGCCCATCAAGCTGCAGACGCTGCAAAGTCGTTTCGATGCGGTTGGTCAGATTCCACCCGTCATTCAGATCGAGTGTGGCTTGCAGGACATTCAATTGCTCGATCAACGCGGGATCACTTCCCGAGGCGAGTTGAGTCGTGAGTTGTTGATAGCGCTGTTGCGCTTGGCGAATATGAGCGACACCGCTGGCCACTGCATCAAAAATCAATGCATCATGATCAAACCGCGGCTCTTGCTCGACATAGGCGATCCGCAGCCCTTGCTGAAGCACTAGCAAGCCATCATCCAGCTTGGCCTGACCAGCAATCACTTTAAGTAGCGACGACTTGCCAGTCCCGTTTCGTCCAATCAGGCCAATGCGCTCGCCCGCCTCAAGTGACAACTCAGCACGATCGAGTAGCGCCACATGGCCAAAGGCAAGCTGGGCATTGCTTAATGAAATAACTGCCATAGACAGGTACCGCGCTGATCATGAGCGACGGATGAGCAAGGAAATAGCGCATTGTACTGGCACTGAATACAGTCCAAGTGCTATCGCAATCTACGGGAGGTATAGTGCCTACGTTATAATCAAACGAGTAGCATCCAGTAAAAATAAACAAACTATCTTGCATGGTTTGCGGCCACGCCTCGGCACGCTGATCGCTGTTACAAATGAGCTTGTACTGCGATCGGCACTGGTTGCGCGGCATAGCGCTTTCCGGCGCCGCAGACTATTTGATCAAGCGATATGTATTGCGCTAGTGTCCTCGCCGTAGTTCAATGGATAGAACGAGTGCCTCCTAAGCGCTAGATACAGGTTCGATTCCTGTCGGCGGGACCAACCATGAGCAAGCACAGCTATATCATCCTGAAACAAGGCATCGAATGAATGCCTTGCTCTACGCTGCCACGATCTTCTCCAGCGCCTTCTTGCTGTTTTTAGTTCAGCCGATTGTGTCCAAGCATATTTTGCCTTGGTTCGGCGGCTCTGCAGCGGTATGGGCGACTTGTCTGGTTTTTTTTCAGAGCGCGCTGCTACTTGGCTATGCCTATGCAGAGCGTGTTACGCGTTGGTTGGCACCCCATAAACAGATCTGGCCGCATGCGGCTCTGCTGTTGATCAGTTTGCTGATGTTGCCGGTGCTGGCTGACGGGCACTGGCGGCCAGTGGGCAACGAGGACCCGAGTCTGCATATCCTGCTGTTGCTGAGTGCTACCGTCGGTTTGCCTTATCTGATGCTTTCCACCACCGGACCACTGATTCAAGCATGGGCAGCAAGTGCGGGCTATGGCAGGCAAGTTTACCGATTGTTTTCATTGTCAAATCTGGCGTCGCTGTTGGCACTGCTAAGTTATCCGTTTCTGATTGAGCCTTGGCTGACGCTTCAGTCTCAGTCATTGATCTGGTCTGTGGTTTACATCGGTTTCGTGCTGCTCTGCATCGCTTCGGGTATCACACTGACGCGTAGCGCCGGCGCAGTCACGGCTGCAATCAATCAATCGCCAGCCGATCATCCGCCGACCTACAGGCATCAGCTGCTGTGGTTGTCACTTGCCGCGATGAGCGCTTGGTTGCTGCTCGGCGTGACCAATCACGTCACACAGAATATCGCTGCGATTCCTTTTTTATGGATCCTGCCACTCACACTTTATTTGCTGAGTTTTGTACTCTGCTTTGAAAGCGACCGTTGGTATCGTCGCAGCTGGTGTTTACCCTTGCTTGTGGTGGTCATGGGTATCGCCGCATACGGCTTGCAAGATAACAAGCTGGGCTTGAATATCGTATGGGCCATCCCACTCTACTGCGGCACTTTGTTGCTTGCCGCGCTATTCCTGCACGGCGAGCTGGCAGCACTGCGTCCGCAACCGCGCTATCTCACGCGCTTCTATCTCGCTTTGTCGCTCGGTAGCGCAATCGGTGGCGCAGCGGTTGGGCTACTGGCACCGCGCGTGCTACCCGCCTATTACGAGCTGGGACTTGGCTTTTTGCTGACAGGTTTGTTGGCAGCCGTTGTCATGCGCGATAGAAAAATCACGCTAGCGATTGGCCTGTTGCTCGCTGTATTTTGTGCGCTGATGCTATGGCGGCAAGTACAAGCTGACTTGAAATCCGCGCACTTGATGACGCGGAATTTCTATGGTCGGCTGTTGGTGCGTGATATACCAAGCATGACGCCCGGCGTGACGGTAAGACGTTTACTGCACGGCGCTATCTTGCATGGCGAAGAGTATTCATCCGGACCCAATCGCAATAAGCCCACCACCTACTACGGTATCAGTTCGGGCATCGGTCGTTTACTCGCAGTGCCCGATGCTATTGGACAGCGTGTTGTGGGTGTGGTCGGTCTCGGAACCGGTACGCTGGCCGCTTATGGTGAGCAAGGTGATCGCTTCCGGTTTTACGACATCGACCCCGCAGTGATCAGCATCGCGCAAACCGAGTTTGGCTATCTGCGTCATAGTCACGCAACCATCGAGACTGTACTTGGTGACGCCAGACTCAATCTTGAGCGAGAACCGCCCAACGAATTTGACATATTGGTGATCGACGCTTTTTCTGGTGATTCGATACCGGTCCATCTGATGACGCGCGAAGCGGTGGCACTTTACCGCAAGCACATGAAACCCGATGGCGTGATTGCATTTCATGTGTCGAATCGCTACCTCGCGCTCGCGCCAGTGGTCGAGAAATTAGCTGAGGATGCCGGTATGCATGCGATGCTGATCACGGATGATCAGCCCGCGAAGCCACTCCTGAATACGGACTGGGTACTGGTCGCCGCGAGCCGCGAGGCATTAATGAAACCGACACTACTCAAGGTAGCAAAAAAGCCTGCCATCATCGAGGGCTTGCATCCATGGACAGATGACAGCAACAACCTGTTCAGGGTATTGAAATAGTACTCGCACGCTATAGATTGATTAGTTCAGCTTGCGCGGCTTGCCGAAGCTACCCTCTTTGGGAAACAAAAAGGTCGTCTTGCTTGGACCCATACCGACGATTTGCACCATCGCACCGTCGTCTCCGGCCGAGCCATCATAATGAACCGCACCTGCCTTGTGAAACATATAGGTTCCGGTTTTCAAAGGGGTGGTGGCTTTTGGATCCCAGCTTGCGTCGGTTCCTGCATTCCAAGTGCCCTGCACCACAATGACATGCCGATCCTCGCCATGAAAATGTGGTGAGCTCATCACGCCCGGTGGAAAATAAGCGCGGATCACATATAGACCCGGCTTACCTGGATCACCAAAGACGACAGCGAGTTTCGCGCCTGCATCAGTCTCTTGCCAGACTAATTTCTCGGTTGGCATGATCAAGAAATCAGCCTCACTCGGCGCTGAATAGCTTGGCGCCACGGCCAGCGTAGACGCCAGCAGCAGCGAGATCAAAGACGCAAAAAACTTGGTGTACATGAATATCCCCGTTTCATATTCTGTTTCGAAATTTTGTTTGAAAATTTATACGATGGCTGATTGGAACGATAGCACAGCGATTATTTGAAAAATACTGAAAAACTTTGTCGCGCGCAGGCATAATGGCAAAAAACTGTTTATCAATCAACGTATCAATAATAAAAAGGAATTTCGATGAAACTCGTTCGCTACGGCAGACTTGGCCATGAAAAACCCGGAATGATTGACGCCGACGGCAAGCTGCGGGATTTATCTGCCATCGTTGAAGATATCGGCCCAGCCCAGCTGTCTGATAAGGCGCTCAATAAGCTCTCCCGAGTCAAACCGGGCGATCTACCGCTGGTGCGGGGCAAGCCCCGCTTTGGTGTGCCCGTCGCGGGCATAGGCAAGATCGTAGCAATCGGTTTGAACTACGCCGATCATGCCAAGGAATCCGGCATGAAAATCCCCGTTGAACCGATCGTATTCATGAAGGCGATTACTTGTTTGAATGGCCCGCATGATGAGGTGATGCTTCCGAAAGAAGTCACCAAGGCGGACTGGGAAGTTGAGCTCGGGGTGGTGATCGGTACCAAAGCGCAATATGTCAGCGAGCGACAAGCCTTATCGCATGTGGCAGGTTATTGCGTAGTAAACGATGTGTCCGAGCGCGCGTTCCAGGCCGAACGCGGCGGCACATGGGACAAAGGCAAAGGCTGCGATACCTTTGGCCCAGTCGGCCCCTGGCTGGTGACACGCGATGAAATCGCTAATCCGCAGCGTCTGAATCTTTGGTTGGACGTGAACGGACAACGGCGTCAGACTGGCAACACAAAAACCATGATTTTCCCGGTCGCCAAGCTGATCAGCTATGTCAGCCGATTCATGACACTGATGCCGGGTGACGTGATCGCCACCGGCACGCCGCCGGGCGTTGGTATGGGTATGCAGCCACCGCAATTTCTGGCGCCTGGGGATGAGATGCGATTAGGAATCGATGGTCTGGGTGAGCAGCATCAGCGAGTCATCGCTTACAAGAAGTCACGCTAGCTTCATAGGCCTGCATCAAGTGTGCGATGGCGACTACAGGTGCTTACTCGGCATCGGGCTGCTGTGCAGGGGATGCCTTGGCAAAGGCATCTAACTGCAAGCATGCCTCGTTGATGCGAAGGATGGTCGGCATGCCTGATAAATCACACTGCATACGCTGCCCATTCGCGACCTGAGGTACCAAGACGCAATCGGCGTAGCCGGGCTCATCACCAAAGCAGAATTTTCCAACACGAGCATCTTGAGCGAGTGTGCGCTCCACACTTGCCAGGCCCTGCTCGACCCAGTGCCGGTACCAGCGGTTCTTGTTCTCTTCGGATACGCCCATCTCATTTTGTAAATAGCGCAGTACCCGCAGGTTGTCGATAGGATGAATATCACAAGCAATTGATAAGGCAACACCACGCACCCAAGCTCTGTCTTTGGGGTGAGACGGCAGCAAAGCCGGCTTGGGGTAAACCTCGTCGAGATACTCGATGATCGCCAGCGATTGTGTCAGCACCTCGCCCTCAGCCAGTGTCAGTGAGGGTACCAGTGCATCCGTATTTAACTTCCGGTAATCAGATGAAAACTGCTCACCACCATCTTTTAGTAAATGTACTGGTACGATGTCATACGTTAAGCCTTTCAGATTCAGCGCAATTCGGACGCGGTAAGAGGCTGAGCTGCGAAAGTAACTATACAGTTTCATCATGGTTGGTCGCGTGAGTACGCGTTAATGGCCCAGATACGCCTGCATGACGCGAGGATCTTGAAGTAATTGTTCGGCTCGGTCATGCAGCACCAGACGACCGCTCTCCATGACATATCCACGGGTTGCGATCGATAGCGCTTGTTTGACATTTTGCTCAACAAGCAAAATCGTGACGCCTTGCTTCGATACCTCGCGAATAACCTCGAAAATTTTCTCGACCATGATGGGTGCCAAGCCCATCGATGGCTCGTCGAGTAATAGCAATTTGGGGCGACTCATCAGCGCACGCGCCATCGCCAGCATCTGTTGCTCGCCGCCCGACAAGGTGCCGGCAAATTGTGACTGTCGCTCCGCAAGACGAGGGAAAATCTCGAACCAGCGCTCGATATCAGCCTGTACATCAGCGAGATCATCGCGAACATACGCACCCATCAACAGGTTTTCACGGATGGTCATGCGAGTGAACACGCCACGGCCCTCGGGCACCATGGCCAGCCCCAATTGCGGCAAGCAATGCGCATCGGCCTGGTGGATATCTTGGCTGGCGAATCGTATCGACCCGGTGCGACGCGATGCCGGCAAGGTACGAGTAATCGCCTTCAAGGTAGTGGTTTTACCGGCGCCGTTAGCACCGATCAGTGTGACTAACTCACCCTCATCAACTTGCAATGAGAGGTCACTCACTGCCTGGATACCGCCGAACGCAACTGACAGCTGACTTACCTGAAGCAGCGGCGCGGCACTCATGCAGCGTCCCGGCCTAAGTAAGCGGCTATCACTTCCGGGTGACGCTGAACTTCATCTGCGGTCCCGTCGGCAATCACGCGCCCGTAGTCAAGCACCGTAATCTGATCACACAGGCTCATCACCATCTTGACATCATGCTCGATCAGCAAAATCGTGGTGCCCATCGCACGGATCTGCTGCAGCAAATCGCTGAGACTGGATTTCTCAGTAGCATTCATTCCAGCGGCTGGCTCATCAAGTGCCAAAAGCAGCGGATCAGTGGCCAGCGCACGCGCAATCTCGACGCGACGCTGATCACCATACGAGAGATAACGTGCAGTACGCTGCGCCAAACCGGCGATACCTACCAGCGTCAGTAAATCATGCGCCCTCTGCTCGATATCTCGCTCCTCCTGGCGCGCTGCCGGGTGCCGTAGCACCGCACCAAGTACACCCTGACGAGTACGTACATGTCGACCAACCATGACATTTTCAAGCGCAGTCATTTCACCAAACAGTCGCAAATTCTGAAAGGTACGCGCAATACCTGCTTGTGCCACCAAGTGGGGTGACGACGGCGAGTAAGGTTGGTCATTCAGCAAGAAACTTCCGCTGTCTGGCTGATACAGGCCGGTGATAACGTTAAAGCAGGTGGTCTTACCCGCACCGTTCGGGCCGATGAGCCCATGAATTTGTCCACGCCGCACAGACAGACTGACATCAGCCAAAGCCTGCAGCCCACCAAAGCGCTTACTCACGCCCCGCACTGACAACAACGCTGTCGTCATGGCGCGGCTTCCGCAGTTTGCAGGCGTTGTTCTTTGTGCGGCGCGGGCCAAAGCCCGGCAGGCCGCGCCAGCATAATCAAGACCAACGCCAAACCGTACAGCAGTTGACGTAGTACCTCAGCGTCAATCCATACCTGTCCGAATAAAGCCATTTGCAATTGTTCGACCGTGTGTCGTAATACTTCAGGCAATGCGGCGAGCAACACGGCACCAAGCACTACGCCGGGAATGTGACCGATCCCGCCGAGCACCACCATCGCCAGAATCGCAATCGATTCAGTCAAGGTAAATGATTCCGGTGAAATGAAGCCCTGAAATGCACCGAACATCGCCCCAGCGACACCACCAAAGCTCGCTCCCATCGCAAACGCCAGCAGCTTCATATTGCGCACATGGATACCCATCGCCTTGGCTGCTACCTCGTCTTCTCGGATCGCTATCCAGGCACGGCCTAACCGAGAATGTTGCAAGCGGTATGAAAAAATAATAGTCGCGACACAGAGCAGCAGGAACAGGTAGTAATACGCATTGACCGAAGGTATGGCGAGCTCACCCAGTCTGACCACACCGGCCTCACCGGCAAATGACAGCGAACCGATCCGAATCGGATCGATCAAGTTGATGCCCTGGGGACCATTCGTGATATTGACGGGTGCATTGAGATTATTCATGAAGATACGAATAATCTCGCCGAATCCCAGTGTCACGATCGCGAGGTAATCGCCACGCAGCTTGAGTGTCGGCGCACCGAGTAAGGCACCGGCGATACCCGCAACCAATGCCGCCAAGGG
>JBJTXC010000312.1:0-2362 GCA_046082065.1 Burkholderiaceae bacterium | reverse complement strand
AGCATCCTTCTCCATGCTGGTGTCAATCATCACGAAAGGCTTGTTGCGCGGTGCGTCGCTGCCATCCCCGCCACTGTCACCGGCCACGACGGCGCCCGACATTGCCAGCAGAGCCAAAGCAAGCATTTTTTTCATTTTTGTCATCTCCAAGTTCATACCAAGTCGCCGTTTGCAATTTCGGTGCATTAACGGTCTTATTGTCGGCGGTTACGGCAGAAAAAACAGTCCGTAACGCGCGTAATCATCAGGAGGCAGCGTCTTTCAACATCTTGCGCGCTTCTTTGAGGATTTTTAGCGCCTCGGATTCACGGCCTTCGTCGTATAGCTTTTGCCCTTCAGCACGCAGGGTTTTAATTTTCTCGAGTGACTCACCCTGGAGCTTGGTATCGGTCATCATCGAATCAACCGCCTTCATTTCGCAGACCGTGGCATTCGGACAGTGCGCAAAAGCGAGCGATGCAGAACTAAGCAATAACGCAGCAAGCATGGACTTCATTGAAGCTTTTCCCTTCTTTGAGATGAGTTGAATTAAATGGACTAGCCTCGCAAACATCACGCCTGAACACAGCTGAACGGACTATCAATCAGGCGAGACATATTTCTATTTAAATAATAATTTAAGAATCAATCTCGTTGGGTCGATAGCAAGCCAGCACGCCCGCTGCAAGGGCTGCAAACGCCGCAAGCGGCCTAACGAGAAAGGCTCCAGCGATCAAAGATCTTGCGACCATGGCGGAAGCAAATCACCGACCGGCGTCTGCTCGCTGATGCGCCACATTCCGTCCAGCGCGCCGCGCATCTCCTCTGCGGTTGCCGCACCAGACACTTCGGCCAGCATGATTGCCTTCTGCTCAATCTCGTCACGCGAGAGCGTGTTGCCCGGGTCGCCCTTGGGCTCATCGACCCTTGCATGAAACTCGCGACCATCGACTGTATTGACCGTCACTTTGCCGACCCAACGCTGCGGGTAGAGCGCATCGATCTCCGGGTCGAGCACCATCGTCACGCGCTGACGAAACGCCTGTACCGAGCTTTCACGAAAGTACTCGTTGAATTCATACACACCGGCTTTGCCATACACCGCCAGCAAGCCCAGCACCGTGCCCATCGAAAACTTCGCCTGATGCACACTCTTGGGTTCATCGACCTGCCCGAGCACATCAATGGCACCTTGGTGCACATATGTCGTTACTGATGCAATGTCATCTGCGCTGAGGTGATGCTGCTGCGCCAGCAATAAAAATACATCCGCCGCGGGATGGGTATGCCGGCACGACGCATGAAACTTGAACGAGGTCTCGATGGTGGCCCAGCGCTCGCCCAGCCTGTCCGTCAAGCGTGCCGGCTCGGCGTCTTGCGACATGCCCGCGCCCATTCCCTTGGCACCTTCAAGAATTTGCTTGGCACCGGAAAAACCTTTTTCAGCCAACAACGCGGACAACAAACCATCAAACGCCGCCTTGGCTGTATGTAGTTGCTTGGAGTTGGCAGCGTCTTTCAAAAATTCCCACAAGCCAGCGGCTTGGGTACCCGCCGACCCGATTGCATGCTGCATTTTTTCCGGTGGCAGATTCATCGCCCGACCTGCCGCGACGGCGGCGGCAATCGTGCCTGCGGTGCCGGTGGTATGAAACACCTTGTAATGCGATTGCCCTAAAAACTCACCCACACGAATACCCACCTCATAGCCAGCAACCGCAGCGGTCATCATTTCTTTACCGCTGATGCCACGCTCCTGTGCAATAGCGAGCACTGCGGGGAATACCACCGCACCCGGATGAAACACCGAAGCGTTATGAACGTCATCCTGCTCCATGAAATGAGAAGACGCAGCGTTCACCATCGCAGCAAATACCGACGTGGTCTTGCGACGCGAAAGCAGTACCTCAGCACGCCCCTCAGTCGGACCAACATCGCGTGCCAGCGACTCGATGGCCTGAACCGGGCGCCCTACTTTGCCCGACAACGCCGAGCCAAACCAATCGACGAATAAATCTTCAGCACGGCGCATCACCTCAGCGGGGATATCGTCGTACTGCAAATCCGCAGCAAAATGCGCAAGTTGTGCGCTGGGCGTGACGTTGGTTTTCATTGCGGTTTAATCCAGAAAATCAGGCTGCTCTTTGAGAATGCGGGCATACAGCGGTTGAAACTGAAACCAACCCGCGTAAGGCGAGCCGACGATGTCATAACTCTGTTGTGCAGAGGCAGGCGAGATGGTTTTCAGTGGCTTGCCATGCGACGCCGCTTCAGCCAGTAACTGCACCTGACAGCTGCGCTCAAAACAGATGTACCACCAAGCGGCAGCATCCACTGTTTGCCCTACCGTCAAAATACCGTGGTTTTGCAATATCGCTGCTTT
>JBJTXC010000311.1:0-3638 GCA_046082065.1 Burkholderiaceae bacterium | reverse complement strand
CTTAATCTTCAGTATCGTAAAGATTCGCGTAACTTGGATCCGCGGATTTTCCCCGGTACTAAATACGAATTGCTCGACCTGTCGGGTCAGTGGCCCATCGCAGCGCGTTGGTATGGCGTAGGCCGTATCAACTATTTGCTGGATGAAAATCGAGTCGGTCAATCTTTATTCGGTGTCGAGCATCAAGCAGATTGCTGGATTTTCCGCTTGGTGAGTCAGCGGGTGCCAACGGCGGCTAGCACGACAAACACCACCATATTTCTGCAGCTCGAATTTAATGGATTGTCGTCGCTTGGAACTAATCCAATGCGCGCCCTGCGGTTCAACATCCCTGGTTACCAATCTCTGAGCCAGCCAATAACACCAGCGCAATAGGCATACATGAGCTATTGACGAGCTACCCGCCGAACCTAACCTAATTCAACACAAGACTATGTTTACCTCGATTACTACCGTCAAGCCACGTGATCCGTGGGGTCGGCTCTTGATGACTGCGTTGATATCGGTTTTATTGTCACCAGCGCATGGCCAGGACAAGAGCCCCAAGGCAGTGCGCCAACCGGTGCTTGTTGATGCGATTGTTGCGGTGGTTAACACCGACGTGATCACCATGAAAGAGCTGAATGATCGTATGCAGATCATCGAGCAGCGCATGCGTAGTCAGAATATGCAAGTACCGCCCCGTGATGTTTTGCAAAAACAGCTACTAGAGCGACTGATTGTTAACCGCGCACAAATGCAATTAGCGCGAGATATTGGTGTCAGAGTCGACGATGTCATGCTTGATCGAGCAGTCGCTCGAATCGCCGAGCAAAACAACGTGACAGTTCAAACACTACGTGATCAGCTTGAGCGTGACGGCGTATCTTTTGCGCGTTTTAGAGAAGAAATTCGAGAAGAAATTACGCTGCAGCGGGTGCGCGAGCGTGAAGTCGACAACAAGTTGCAAATCAGTGAATCAGAGATCGATAATTTTTTGTCGTCGACCGCATCGCGTAATGTCGAAACTCAGCAAGAACTGAATATTTCACAGATACTGGTGCGCGTGCCCGAGAACGCTTCAGCGCAGCAGGTTGCTGACCGCAAGAAGCGTGCGGAGCAAGCGGTCGAGCAGCTGAAGTCGGGTGGGGAATTTGCGAAAGTTGCTGCAAGCTTTTCGGATGCGGGTGACGCACTGACGGGTGGCGAGCTGGGTTGGCGCAGTCCTTCGCGCTTGCCACAATTATTTGTCGAGGCGGTCGATAAACTATCGGATGGCCAGATTGCCCCGATTGTGCGTAGCGCTAACGGCTTTCATGTGTTGAAGCTGGTTGGGCGTCGGTCGGTCGGCGGGGCGAAGCCTGGTGCGGCTAGTCTGGTTCAACAAACCAGAGCTCGCCATATCCTGATCAAGGTCAATCAAATTGTTTCTGCGAGTGAGGCGCGCCGAAAATTAGTCGAGCTGAAATCGCGCTTGGATAATGATGCAGCGAAATTCGAGGATTTGGCGAGGCTTTATTCAAATGATGGCTCGGCAAGCAAAGGTGGCGATCTTGGTTGGATTTATCCCGGCGATACCGTACCTGAATTTGAGCGGGCGATGAATTCGCTTAAGCCCGGTGAGGTGAGTCAGCCGATTGAATCGCCGTTTGGTTATCACCTGATCGAAGTACTTGAGCGTAAAACAGAAGAGTTGTCGCGAGAGCGTCAGCGTTTGGTTGCACGTCAGGCATTGCGTGAGCAAAAGCTGGAAGAGGCATACGAGGACTGGTTGCGGCAACTTCGTGATCGTGCTTATGTCGAATATCGTTTGGAAGATTTGACTCGGTAGTTTTAGCGCCGCTACCAAAATGTATCCATGAGCCGACCTCGAATTGCGATCACGTGTGGCGAGCCGGCGGGTATCGGACCAGAGATTGCACTTCGTGCGGTCATTGAGGTAGGCGACGCTGATTGCTTGCTGATCGGTGACGCGTCTCAGATCAAGGCCCTGGCAAGCCTGATCGCACCGAGTAGAAACTTGCGGATGATCCAATCCGCTGCAGAACTCGCAACTCACCAAAATAGCATTTGCGTGATCGATGTGCCGCTGGCCACGCCGCCGATTCCGGGCCAACTGGATGCGCGTAATGGCCATGCCGTGTTAAAGATGTTGGACATCTCCATTGACGCCGCAGTGGCTGGCGAGATCGATGCAATCGTCACGGCGCCGATTCAGAAGCGCACAATCAACGACGCAGGCTATGCGTTTTCAGGCCATACGGAGTACCTCGCTGCGCGAACTGGTACGAATCATGTTGTGATGATGCTGGCTGGCGATACCGATGACGGATTTTTGCGCGTCGCGCTTGCAACCACGCATTTACCACTTGCTATGGTGCCG
Organism: Burkholderiaceae bacterium; assembly: GCA_046082065.1. GTDB lineage: Bacteria > Pseudomonadota > Gammaproteobacteria > Burkholderiales > Burkholderiaceae_D > Pernthalerella. Next base: position 1,276 of record JBJTXC010000311.1, on the reverse strand, counting down.
GCAGCTATCAATACCGAGGCATTGATCAGGACGCTGGCTATCGTGCATCACGATTTGCTTATGCGATTCGGAATTAGCGAGCCGCGAATTCTCGTGGCCGGGTTGAACCCGCATGCAGGTGAGGGTGGTTATCTTGGTCGAGAAGAGATCGAGCAAATCGCGCCAGCGATTGAGCATGCCACTGCGCAGGGCTGGCAGGTGAGCGGGCCGTATCCGGCGGACACTTTGTTTCAACCCAGATACCTTCAGCAGGCAGACTGCGTATTGGCGATGTATCACGACCAAGGTTTGCCGGTACTGAAGTATGCAACTTTTGGTCATGGCGTCAATATCACATTGGGTTTGCCTATCATTCGAACCTCGGTCGATCATGGTACCGCGCTGGATCTTGCGGCAGCCGGACTAGGTCATGCCGACCACACCAGTATGCGGGAGGCTATTCGGGTCGCTTGCCAGATGGCACGTGTTAGCAAATGAGGCACCTTCCGAAAAAAAGATTCGGACAAAATTTTCTGCACGATGCCAGCGTACTTCAGCAGATTACTGAAGCGATCAACCCGTCATCAGACGACCTGATGGTTGAGATCGGGCCTGGTAAAGGTGCCATGACCTCTTACCTGCTCCCGCACTTGAAGGCACTTCATGTCGTCGAGCTCGATCGGGACTTGATTAGCCTGCTGGAGAAACAATTCAGAGACAAGCCGTTAACCATTCACTCGGGTGATGCACTCCAGTTCAAATTTGATCAACTCGTTGTCGACCAGAGAAAGCTCAGGGTCGTCGGTAATTTACCTTACAACATATCGACGCCTTTGCTGTTTCACTTAGCGCAGTATGTTGAGGTGATTGGAGATCAGCACTTCATGTTGCAAAGAGAGGTGGTGGAGCGCATGGTGGCCGAGCCCGGGGGGCGAGACTATGGTCGGCTGTCGGTCATGCTGCAGTGGCGATACGACATGACACAATTGTTTATCGTGCCGCCACAGGCCTTTGATCCGCCGCCCAAGGTTGAATCAGCAATTGTTCGTATGATGCCGATTCGTCACCCGCTAGTTTGTGAGAAGAAAAATTTGGAGCAGGTGGTTACCGCCGCTTTTTCTCAGCGTCGCAAAGTGATTCGCAATAGCTTGGGTGGTTTGTTCACCGAACAACAGCTGATGGATGCCGGTATTGATCCCCAAGCGCGGCCAGAAACCGTCTCAGTCGACCGCTATGTTAGGTTAGCGCAAAGACTCGCCCCATCAAAGGCCCCATCAAAACTTGGGCAGTAGCGCAG
>JBJTXC010000310.1:0-2214 GCA_046082065.1 Burkholderiaceae bacterium | reverse complement strand
AAACGCAAGGGATGAATAATCAGTGCAATCACACCATCGGCCAGCACGCTGGCACCAATCAACCCGGGTACGCTTGAAAGCTGCGGCCCCGGATGTTTGACGATAAGCTCGCGCTGCCCCTCGATCAAATCAAGTTGCAGCGCAATAGTTTTTTCGCCATCACTTAGCACGGCCACCGGCACCCGACCCTGCGTCGTCGCTGCACTCAATGTCGTTGTATGACCCAAGCTCCGCGCCAGATGTTGTAACGGAAGACGCACACCTTGCCACTCGATATCATGCTGCAGACCCTCGGCAGAGATGCTCGATGTATCGATTTGCATTGCTTGCCTGACCAGCGATGCAGGCAAGCCCACTCGCCATGGGCCAGCGCGAACGACCACCACTTGCAAACTCGCCAAACCCACCGGCAGTCGTAGGGTAAAACGACAACCTCGGCCAGCCTCGCTATCTAAGCTTATTTGACCACCGAGCGAATGTAATTCGGCGCGTACCGCATCCAGACCAATGCCACGGCCTGACAACGTGGTTAATTCGGTTGCGGTCGAGAAGCCAGGCGTGAAGATCAGCTCACCGAGTTCACGCGCTTGCATCACATCGCCGGCAGATATCAGGCCTGCCGCGACTGCGCGTTCTTGAATACGATCCAAATTCAAGCCGCGTCCATCGTCTTGCACAATCAACTGCAACTCGTTGCCAGTTAATGTGGCCTGCAGCGTGACACTACCCTCGGCCGGTTTACCCATGGCGATTCGCTGCTCAGGATGCTCAATACCATGTACCACGGCATTGCGTAGTAAATGCTCGAGCGGACCCAGCAAGCGGTCGAGTAAATCACGCTCGATCTCTACCGTGCCATCTTGCAGCACCAGCGCTACGTCACAACCGACTTCACGCGCTGCCAGCCGCAGCACATGACGCAAACGTGGCTCGAACGTATGCAAAGGCTGCGAACGTAAATGCTGCAGCTCGGCCTGGTGTCTTCGCACATCGCGCTGCTGTTCAGCTGCCGCCGTGGTCAACTGCTCAAGCTGCGCCAACATGCTACGCTGGACACCCACCACGTCGGTCATGCTCTCGGTCATCATGCGTGTGAGTTCATGCAGCCGTGTGTATCGATCGAATTCGAGCGGATCAAATTCCGTACTTGCCCCTTGATGCGCGCGCGCCAGCACACGTGACTCAGCCTCGATTTCAAGCTCGCGAAGCTGCGCACGTAGTCTGCTTAAATCATCTGCCAGATCAAGCAAGGCACGGCGTTGCAGTTGCAAGCCCTCGCGCAATCTCGCGTTGCCGCTCCAGATTTCCGCGCCGGTATCTGCAAATTGCGCCAGCCGATCGGCACGTACCCGCAACATGGGTGAGCGCTGTGTTGTGCGAGAAGGTGATGATGCTGCCACCGACATTGCCGTTAGCTCAGACACATCACCATCAAGCTGCTGCGTCAACACATTATTGACATCAGGCTGATTCGGCGTCGCCACTGAACCAACGATCGATTTCGGGTCAGAATGGTCGGCATAAGCTGTCGATCTGGACTCGGCAGAATAGAAATTAGTTACGAGATAGTCAGCGGTGTCATTACTTGCAGCGAGTTCGCTGGCAGAAAGACTATTTAGGTATGCATCGCCAGCATGCACGATTTGATAGGTCCAGTGATCAACCTGCTGCCTAAGTCCGATAATCTCCTGGAGAATATGATGCGGCGCTTGCTGCTGCATGGTACTCACCTGAGTTTCGACCTGATGAAATTCATGACCGAGCTCAGCATGGCCAGCCATACGTGCACTACCCTTCAGCGTGTGCAGTACACGAAGAAGGCGGGTTGCTTGTGAAGTATCTTCGGGATGCTGCTGCCAATGCAGGAGCGCCTCCTCAAGCTGTGGCAACAAATCTGCGGCCTCGAGTGTGAAGATCTCATACAGCTCATCTGCTTCGGCTGCGTCGGCTGCGTCGGCTGCGTCGGTTGCTTCACCAGCTTCATTGAACTCATTGAATTCACTGGCTTCATCAGCCTGATTGGATTCATCGCCTTGATTGAGTTCATTAGCTGCATTGACTGCATCAAAGGTGTTGACTTGATCTTCTCGGTAGTCATCCTGTTCAGCCTGCGCTGTATCGGCATACGACTGCAAGCGCGCTACCCATGCCGCACACTCACCTCGCTCACCTGACAGCGCAAAGCGCTGCAATAGATCGTCTGCTGCATCAATG
>JBJTXC010000309.1:0-18851 GCA_046082065.1 Burkholderiaceae bacterium | reverse complement strand
CGCGGCGTGGCAGCGGGTTGGCGACCTCGTCGATTTCGATCTCCAGCGCGTCTTGCTGCCACAGCAGCGCGCTCGGCCCGATCCGGAAGTGCGAGCGACCGCGGTTGACGTGGCGTGCCCCGCGTTCGGTCATCGTCCAGCGTGAGGCGCCGGGCGAGTACAGGCACACGTTGAGTGCGCAGTGCTTGTCGGCGCGCGCGCGGCTGGCGCGCCAGGCGCGCCGGTAGTAGGGCGAGAAGACGCTGCCGACGAAAGCGATGAGGGTCAGCGCGTGACGGCCGTCGTCGCTGAGGGCATCGACGTACCACCAGAGATATGCACCCGGCGCGAGTGGCTGGTCGAATCGAGGTGATCCATCAAGGTCGCGGCCGCCAGTAGTCCGGACATCGCTGCCATCGGTACGCCCGGCCCCGGATGTACGCTGCCCCCCGCCAGATAGAGCCCCGGTATCTTGCTCGTCGCGCCGTGGCGCGCGAACGCCGACATCCAGCCGTGCGTCGCCATGCCATACAGCGCCCCCGCGCTGGCGGGGAATATCCGCTCGAAATCCCCTGGTGTGGTGCGTACCGTGTTCTGCGCCGTGCGATGAATGTTGAGACCGTAGCGGGCCAACAGAGAAAAAGAATGGGTTTCGCATGCATCGATCTCCGACTCAGTGAGGTTGCGGCGCGCTATCGCCGGCGCATTAACCAGTACTAACATACGATCGCGCTCGACTGGCTGATGATGGATGCCACGATCCTGCGCGCAGACATATACGGTTGGTGTCGCAGGTAATTTACCGCGATTAAAAATATCGCTGAACTCGTTTCGGTAATTTGGTTGAAAGAACACATTGTGACGATCGAGTTCAAAGCCCTGGGTCTCGGCATGCACACTCCAGGTCAATGCAGATAGGGATCGCTTCGAACCGGATGTCGGCGACGCAACGCGTTTAACCGCTTGACCCAGCAAGCCTTGGCCTAATGCAGAGATATCACCATTAAAAACAATACTATCTGCCGCGAGCTGCTCACCATTCTCCAAGCGCACATGATCAACACGCCCATTTGCCATGCCGATCTCAGCCACCCTGCAGCCGTAGCGCGCGGTCACGCCAAGTCGCTCACCAAGTTTTGCGAGTGACTGCGCGAGTGCATGCATACCCCCCTGCACTGACCACACGCCATCTAGCTCAACTTGCGTGACCAACATCAAGGTGGCCGGTGCACGCCAGGGTGATGAGCCACAGTAGGTGGCATAGCGCGCAAACAACTGCCGAAGTCGTTCATCATGAAAATGCTCGCACAGTGCATCCCACAAATTACTCATGGGCCCGAGCGACGCCAATACCGCCAAACCACGCAAACCGAGATCGCCCATCATGCTACGTAGGGTCGGTGATTGCGAGCGTATGAATGGCCCCTCCAGCGTGTCATAGACTTGACGCGCCTGCTGGCAAAAGCGCATAAAGCGCGTGCCCTCGGCTGGGCCCGCGAGCCTTGCAATGGCGTCGCGTGATTGCGCTGGGTCAGCAAATAAATCCATACGCTGATCGGCATCCCACGCATGACGCGCCAACACAGGCAAAGCCGTCAACTGCAGCTCATCGTCGAGTGACGCACCCACTGAGCCGTACACTTGCTCAAATACCCAGCGCATGGTGAACACCGTGGGGCCACTATCAATCGCGCCGCCGTCGACCATCAGCTGCCGCATCTTGCCGCCGGGTTGCGGGGCTGCCTCCAGTAAAGTGACTTGCAGGCCGCGTCGCGCCAGCTGCAACGCAGATACCAAGCCGGCGACACCCGCGCCGATCACAACCACCCGGTGTCCGCTGACTGGGCTAGCCATAGCAGGGCTGGCATTTGAGCGTGACGACAGTGTCGATCAACTGTTTGCGATCTTGATTAAGTCGATCACGCATACGATTGCCCATTCCATGTGCCGCGCATGGACAGCGGCGCAAAGCGCACAAACATCGATTCAGAAAAAAATGTGTGTCGCCAGGCTGCACGAATAGCCTCTTCATGCGCACCCGTGCGTGCATAGGCATCCATGGCTGCTGCGTTTTGCCACACGCTGAAGGTCGCTTGTCGGAGTATCGGTGCCTCACCCAAGCCAATCGCCAGCTCGCAACCCTCGGCCGTGGCCAGCCCTGCTTGCGCAGCGGGCGCGTAGCGCCAGAATGCAGCAGCGGCGCTTGGCCGTATTGAAGCGCGGGTCAGTGCAGCGATCGGTGCATTCGATGGAATCGCGGATCCTGCTTGTAGTGATACGCCATCCCATGAGCCGCGTGCACTAGCGGGTTGCAGAATCATGCTGACGCACTCATCGCTACGCTGACGATAGTGATCACAGAGCGTTGAGGCTGCCTCAAACGCTTGCGCTTGCTCGAGTTCGTCGAACAAACAGAACACGCCTTGGTAAGAAGCGCTGGGTGCGAGCCCAAAGCCACCGCCGCGGCCGCTGCCCAGTGTTTTAATGAATTTCAAGCCGGGGGATTGATCAGGAAACCAACGCGAGAACGCCAACCTGCCCCAGCTCCATGGCCAGTAGGCTGGTCTTACTCGGGCAAGTAGCAATAGCGCGGTGCCTGATATCGGCTTGATGGTGTTTGCTACGTTGACCGACTCAGTTTGATTGGGGGCATTGGCCTGAAGTCCGGCAATCGGGGTGCCCAGCTTGCGCTGGGATGCCTCTGTGATTGGCTGCCCCATGCCTCATTTCCTCAGGGATTCATCCCGGGGCAGGCCGGAGTCCATTACTAAGATGCCACATTACTTCTTGTCGACAGCAACCGAAGCAAGCTCAGGGTAATCCTTCAGCATCGGATAGCCGTAGAGTGGTTTGTAAGCGCCTTGATGGCACGTCGCGCAATTCACTTTCAGCACATCACCGGCTGGCCCTTTTCGCTCAATGGGAAATACTTCCGTCAACGGCACCATGTACTCATTGTTTACATCACGCGCCATACGAATACCATGATACGCAGTCACACGTTGCGGCGGGCTGCTCTCCCAGCTTTGGAATGAACGCGTGTTATGGCAGTAGGTGCAATTCACACCGAGCGAGGTCGACATATGCGTCATCAGGCTATACGTCCATTCGGCTTGCTTGATCGAGTGCCGGTTACCCGAGGGTAGTGGCGTCGGGCCATTGACGCGAATCGGCTTGTCTTCCAACAGGAACGGTGTCAGCGCATCGGTGGGCAATGACGACATATTCGCCAGCGGCGCAGGCGTGTTTTGTCCTGCAAGGTCGCCGATGAAATCTGCACGCTTGTCTTGCTCGAGCGGCGTGAACCACACATTGGTCGGTACCGGATTACCACGATGGCAGGTGTAGCAAGTGACGCCAGTTTCAGCGACGTGATTCTTCCAGTTGCCATTGATATGGCGCGTCATCTCGATCATCTTGCGCGCAACGACCTTGGTGTACTTGGTATCTTCTGCAAAGTTCTGCACGTTATGGCAGTAAGCACAGCCCTCTTTGGGTGAGACCCAAGCAGTAATATAAGTCATTAAACCAACGAACTGTGCAGCGGACAAATCACCTAGCACCTGAACGTTTTGATAAGACGCGCTCGCACGCGGGCCATCGGGAGATGGCGGAGGCGGTGCCGGTGGCACGGTGTTGAGTGCATCTTGTGTATCGAGATGGCGCGGGTTGTACACCTGCACCATGCCAGTACCGCGGAAGCCATGTTGCACGCTGTCCATCGGCGGTCGCTCGCAACCCGCGAGCAGCGCGCAGCTTAACGCCAGCAGCGCGGCAATTGTCGGGAATCGTGAGGTCATGGTTTGGCTCCCTGCAAAGTAGCGGGATCGACAATGTCGCCCCAGACATTAGGATACGGTGGTGCGAAGCCATGTTTAATGGCCCACAGGTACCAGTTGTCTACCGCAGTACCTGTCAGCAGGATGCCAATACCGCCCGTCAGCGGGCACAGTACCGCAAACCACCAAGCCCAGCGGTGAATCGATTCCATAGTGGCATTGAAGCCCATAGTCCAGCGCCAAAACAAGGCGGCGCGCTCGGTCGCCGTTCCGCGATCGATAATTTGCTCAATCTCACGCTCACCACCATAGCGGCCTACTGCAAGAATTGTACCGCCGTGCATGGCAAACAACAGCACGGAGCCGTACAAGAACGCAATGGATAGTGCGTGGAACGGGTTGTAAAACAGATTGCCGTAGCGCAGTGAGAACGCTGCGGTCCAGTCAAGGTGCGGGAAGATACCAAACGGTACTGCTTCACCCCAGCTACCCATCAGTACCGGACGGAACAGACCAAGCACCAGGAACAACCAGATCGCCGCAGCAAACGCCCATGCGATGTGGGTGCCCATCTGCAGTGCACGGGCACGACGATATACATTCGCCCACCACAGCAAGATAGAAATCGTTAAGAACAAACCAGCGATCTGCCACCAGCCCCCTTGATTCAGCGGAGCGAACTTCAATCCATTACCCGGTGCGGGTGGATCGAGTGATAACCAGAACAGCTGGCGAATGAATTGCACCGGATCCCAGTTCACCGAGGCCAGCATGTTCATACCAATGATGGTGAACGCGAACAAACCGAACATCAGCGACATGGTGCCGAGCACACCGAGGTAAATCGGTCCGATTTGTGCGTTGCCGAGTCGACCGGCAATATGCAGCAAAAACGGTTTGCCGGTACGCGATAGCGCAGGCTTGTGCTGTGCGATGCCGTCGTGCAGTGGCCCGGTAACCTGAACTGCTGTAAAGAGGTTTTGATAATCAGCCATCGTGCGCTCCTTAGCGGTTCCAGATCGGCATGTTCAACCACCAATTCCACCACTCAGGCCAGCCACGGCTCCAGAATGGCCCCGACAACACAATGCAGAGCGCCGAGAACAGCACGGCAGCGAGTGCGAGGAATAAACCAAGACGGTGGATACCTAGGGTTCCCACCGAGTAACCAATAAGATCCCGGAAATAAGTATCCTCATGTTCAGGTGTTTTGACAGTTTTCCCTGCGGCAGGATTTGTTGCAGAGAGCACGAGACCACCGTGGATTGATAATGCCAACGTCGTAGTAAAAAAGAATGTGATGGCCAGCATGTGCGCCGGGTTGTAATGGAAGTGCAGGTACTGATAACCCACATTCGAAACCCAGTCGAGATGGCTGAAAATACCGTAGGGAAAACCATGACCCCAGGCGCCCATAAGAACCGGGCGAATCACATTCAGCGTGACATAGGCCAAAATCGCGACGCCAAAAGCTGCTGGTACGTGGTATCCCATCCCGAGCTTGCGACAGATTTCAACCTCGCGTAGCGCCCATGAGCCAAACGCGCCGATCGCACATACCGTGATCAGTTGCCATAACCCACCCTCGAGCAGCGGCGCCATGCGCAAGCCATATGAAAGATCAGGTGGTGCGATGTTGATCTGCCATACATTCCAGGTTGGCCCTTGCGATGCGCCCCACAGAATCAGTGCTGTGCCTAAAAAAGCAAAGAAGATGGTGGTGACGCCGAAGAACCCAACGTAGAAGGGACCGATCCAGAAATCGAACAGGTCACCCCCCACCAGGGTACCTCCACGAACCCGGTATTTTTTCTCGAAACTTAACATGGCCATGATCGAGCCCTCCAACAAGGATGCACAAAGTCATCCCGCATTAATCTTGGGAGGACAGACAAGTGAACGCGCCCCATGCCTGCCCACCACCACAAGGTGGATTTTTTACTTCGGCATGGATGCGTTCTGGGCAGTCGATGGGCTTTTCGCACCATCCAGCCAGTTGAACTTGTTCGTCGATAACAGGATGAGATGAATCATCGCTGCCAGTCCGAACAAGAAAACCCCCTGAATCACCATTGCACGCAGCGGGTCGTACAGGCGCCATATTCTCCACATGGTCCTATCTCCTAAAGTGTGTGTGACATGAACGAATACACTGCAGCCTGCACACCCCCGAACAGGGACTTGCAGCTCTCGGCACCGGGCAGCCAGCTACGCCATGGCATACCGGTCAGCGAGCCGACCAGTGCAATCGCGAGTACAACGACAAATCCCAGCGCAAAAACCATCCTGAAGGTGGCGGTTTCCACCGTTCTTTCTCGATCCTGGTTCAGTTGCATGTTGGCCATCGTGTTTCCTTTCGTTAGCGGCTAGTCGAGATTAAGTGATCCAGGGACGCCACGCCCACACCAGCGCATGCGCGATTACGGCAACCGCCGTAAATAGCACCAAGCCCTGCATGTAAAACGCATGGAATTCCTGAGCCTCTTCATCGGACATTCCGGAAATACTCTTCCTTTCAGCCATGAGAACGCTCCTTACAAATGGCCTTGCGGCCAGTGGTGCGCAAAGCCCCGCAACCTTGGGCGGCCGCAGCGAACTGCCACGACATCCTGCTCGTCAATTGCGACGCGGGCATCACGCTGCCTCTCCGATACGCAATGACTCTCTTGCTCTGGAAACGCGCTCAACACTGACGCTCGCCTCACCTGCGCGACGAGCATCGCGCTCTGCGCGATCACGTATTTGTTTAGCCGCTGAAATCTGTACCAGCACCGGTTCAGCCGCGACTAATTTATTCAATAGTTCACGCGCAGCGTCATCCCACGCCGCTTGCGCCCGCACCGGTGTCGGATCGACACGGTCCATCTCGGTGCCGAGCGGCAGGATATTGAACAGCGCGTCAAATAAGCAGTTGCAAAACTCTTGAATCAGATAAGTGGCACCGGAATACCCCATGAAAGGTGTGCCGGTATGGCGACGAATAATCGCGCCGGGGAACGACGCAGTGATGAAGCTGGGTTTCATCGGCGAAGCAGAGCCTGCTTCTGCCAAGTACATACGCTCGTTATAGCTGCCGTACATCACCAGTGGCGGCTTCTCGCGCACCAGTTGACGAATAGCTTCGCTATCGGTTTTTTCACCTGGTTTACGCGCTACTGCAAAGTTACACGGTAAGCCCATCTCTTCTTCGAAGAAGTGACGCACACCGCGCGCATAGGTTTCATTGGCCACGATCGCAAAACTAGCCGTACCAAAAAAGTCTTGCGTCACCGAACGCCACAAATCCCAAATCGGCTTGATGGTGGTGTGCTTCTCTTTTTCAATGAAAGGCTCCGGGTCGAGATGCAGCAATTCACCCAGTGTGCGAAGGAATTTAGTCGTGCTGTGCAAGCCAATCGGTGCCTGCAGATACGGGCGCTCGAGCGCCTCGCATAACAAACGACCAAACTCGCGATACATGCAGATGTTGACATCTGCATCGGCCAGTTTTTGTACATCCGCCAAGTGGCTACCCAGCGGGAACACCATATTCACTTCAGCGCCAATGCCTTCAATCAAACGCCGAATCTCGGCCAGATCGCTCGGCATGTTGAAGGTGCCGTAGCTGGGGCCGATGATATTAACGCGCGGTTTCTCACCCGGCTCACGCTGATCGAACGGCTTGCGCTCAGGTACATGGCGCAGACCATACTCATGCCACAGCCACAGCATGGCGCGGTTGGCGCACTGCCACTGGTCTTCATCGATGGTACGTGGCAAGAAGCGCAAAATGCTGGTGCCCTCGGGGGTGACACCACCACCAATCATTTCAGCAATCGAACCCGTCACCACCACTGCAGGCAGATCCGGATCCAGCACACCGTGGGCGCGCTTCATCGAGCCTTCGGTGCCTTCGCGACCGAGTTGTTCCTCGGCCAAACCGGTTACAACAATCGGTAGCTCGTGCGGTGGTAGCGCGTCGGTGTAATGCAGCACCGAGGTCACTGGTAAGTTCTCGCAACCCACCGGGCCATCGATGATGACTTGTAGTCCCTTGATCGCGGTGAACACATACACCGCGCCCCAGTAGCCGCCTGCGCGATCGTGGTCGATGATGTTCATATCATCTCCTCCGCCTTGCGTTTTTTCGCAGCTTTCTCGAGACGACGACGCGTCTCGGCACGAAACTCTGGCCGGGCGACGGGTTTGTCTTCCCACACGCCAGCACGATCACCCTCACCGGTGTCACCGAAAAATTCTTTCATCGCATCCATACGGGTGCGATTTTTGATGGCAGCGTTAATGACCGTGGCGAGCGAACCTGCGCCAGCCACACCCATGAGCGGACGCGCAGAAATCAGATTCGTGAAGTACAGCGATGGCAATGACATCTGCTTGGCCGCTTGTACGACCGGCGTGGTTCCGATCGCGAGATCGGGTTTGTATTCATTGACTGCTGCGATATCTTGCTCAAGCGAGGCGCGGTACTGTACCTGCACGCCCTTGGCTTCCAACCATGCTTTATCAGCATCACTCGACGCAGTTTGCGGACACGCAGTACCCACGTAACGCAGATCAGCGCCACTTTCAACCAACAATCGGCCCACTAATAATTCCGAGCCTTCGTAGCCTGACAACGTGATCCGACCATCAATGCGGGTTGCAGAGAGCGCACCTTTGATCGCTGGCAGAAAACGATTTTTTGCGGCATCGATCATGCGCTGTTCGACATTGCAGGCATCACCAATCGCTTGTAACCAGGCCTCGGTGCCGTCGTGACCAACCGGTGCCGAACCTACCGAGCCGCGACCTGCGGCTTCAAATTCGCGCAAGCACGCGGTGTAGAAAGGGTGAATCGCAGCGACTACGCTGCAATCCAGCGCAGCGTACAGCTCACGCCACTCGCGCGTGGGGACGGTTGGCCCTGCAGCCAACCCCAGCATGTCCAGCATGCCGCCGATGATCATCGGATCGGCAGGAAACATCTCTCCCAACAGCGTGACAGTTGGCTTGTCGCTGATGCCGGAACGCGGCGCGGCCACCGGTCCCGCACTGATCTCACCACGCGCATACTTCAGCATCGCGGCGGACAACACGTCTTTTGCTTCGGCATGCGTTGGTACACCAAAGCCGGGTACGTCGATGCCGATCACACGCACACCATTGATTTCTTTTGGCAGTATTTGCAGCGGCACGCCCGATGCGGTCGGTACGCACAAATTGATGACCACGATCGCGTCATACGAATCGGGATTCGCTTGCTCGTGCACGGCGTCGCGTATGTCTTCAAACAACTTGCCGGTCACCAGCGTTTCGGAATTGAACGGCACGTAGCCGACACTACGACGCGCGCCGTAAAAATGTGAGGTGAAGGTCAAGCCATAGACGCAGCAGGCAGAGCCCGACAAGATCGTGGCCGTGCGGCGCATGCGCAAACCAACGCGTAAAGAGCCAAACGCCGGGCACATGCTCTGCGGCTGATCATGCGGGCCTTTCGGGTAATCGGCGGCGTAGCGATCAAGTACGCCCGCTTTACCGGCAGCACGTGCAGCAGCTTCGAGCTGCTCTTTACCCGCGTGGCAACCGACGCCATCGGCCTCGAGTGCCGCGGGGTTGTTGACGATCGGGATCACGCGCTGGTCCATGGGCTCAGACCTCGTCGTAAATCACTTCAAGGGAGGGCTTGATGACTTCTTCTCTGCCCATCATGTCGGCGACGGTAGCCGGCTGCAGCACCACATCGCGACCGACTGCATCGGCCGCGAACAAACCAAGTAGCTCTTCCTGTGATAGCGGTCTCGGCCGCATCGGCGGTGCATCAGCGACGTTTTGTGCCAGTGTGGCGAACAAATCGCCCCATGGACCATCAGGACGACCGACGATTTCATAACTGGCACTCTTTCTGCGAATATCTTCGTGCGCTGGAATCGCCGATAGCACCGGTATGCCGGCACGCGTCGCAAATGCTTGGGCTTCGCCAGTGCCGTCATCCTTGTTAATGACCATACCTGCTACACCCACATTGCCACCAAGCTTGCGGAAGTATTCAACCGCAGAGCAGACATTGTTGGCAACGTAGAGTGACTGCAAGTCATTACTACCAACCACGATCACCTTCTGACACATGTCGCGTGCGATGGGCAGACCAAAGCCACCGCACACCACATCACCCAGAAAATCCAGTAGTACGTAATCAAAGCCCCAATCATGAAATCCGAGCTTTTCGAGTAACTCGAAGCCGTGGATGATGCCGCGTCCACCGCAGCCACGTCCCACCTCAGGACCGCCAAGCTCCATCGCATACACACCATCGCGCTTGAAGCAGACATCGCCAATTTGTACTGGCTCGCCAGCGAGCTTTTTCTTGGATGAGGTTTCAATGATGGTCGGACATGCGCGACCACCAAACAAGAGCGAAGTGGTATCACTCTTGGGGTCACAACCGATCAGCAAAACTTTTTTGCCTTGCTGCGCCATCATGTAAGAGAGGTTGGAGAGCGTAAAGCTCTTGCCGATACCACCCTTGCCGTAGATGGCAATAATCTGCGTTTCTTTTTTCACCTCGCCGGTGTGTACCGGATTCGGCTCAACCGCAGCCTCGGCCCGTAGTCGCTCCTTTTGCATGAAGTGCACAGGTGCTGCCTGCTGCTCGTTTTTCTGGCTCATTGGTTTTGTCTCCAGTCGAGAATCATCTTCAGACAGCTTGGGTCATTGAACGCGGTGCGGTAGGCGTCTTCTGCTTGCGCCGGGTTGCTGCGGTGGGTGATCAATCCTTCTAACGACAAGCGTCGCGACTCCACCAAATCGCGTACGGCGATCAGCTCAGCAGGTTTCCACTGCGCTGCCACGCGGATACGCACTTCGCGCATGAAAGCGGGTGGGAACGAAAAACTCATCGGCTCGTCATAAAAACCAGCCAATACAATTTCTGCATTCGGTGCGGCGCGTGCAATCAATTGATCGAGTATCAAGGGGTCACCACTGACATCGCAGATGCAGCGGTAGTTGGAGCGCGTGTCTTCATCCGGATCGACCACGCTGTAGCCGGACGCGCCTTCGCGTCGCTTCGGATTCGTCTCCCACACCACCGGTTTGGCACCGCTCTCAACTGCGATGCGCGCCATCATTCGGCCCAACACACCATGACCCACAATCAATTCCGGTTGCGCCGAGGTAGGCGCAGAGAAAGCGTGATACGCCGTCGCCGCCAGCGCCAACAACGTGCCGCGCTCACCCAGTGCCTCGGATATACGCAGCGCACGCAGTGCTGGAATCACCACCCGGGATGCAGCGCCACCAAACAAGCCGCGCACCTCGCCATAGCAAGCCGCGCCGGGTACGAACACCATCTCGCCAGTCTCGTAGTTGGTGCTGCGGCCGGCCTGCACTACGCGACCAACAGACTCATAGCCCGGCACCAGCGGGTAGCCCATGCCCGGAAATATCGGCATGCGGCCGGAGTACAGCAACTTCTCGGTACCGGTCGAAATACCCGACCAGCAGGTCTCCACCACCAAGTCGTTATCGGTGGGCGCAACCAGCGGAACCTCGCGTAATTGCAGCTGCATCGGCCTTTCAACCACAACCGCTACCGCGTGTTCGCTCATCAATGTCCCCTTGGTTGCCTGCTTGTGGCGGCTGCGGGATCAGCGCTTATGAAGCTGTCCATAACCCACTCCGCCTTGATAGCGTATTCTTTACATTACATTGCGTGGTGTCAACTTTTATTTACGCTTTTCCGGGTATTTGGATTGGGTTCAGCGCAGAGTTGATGCGGAATTGCTAACGCGTCGCCACCAGCATCCGGACTTGCAGGGGGATACGCGTCGGCACTGCTCGTATCGCACTGAACCCGGCCTGGCGCAGCAAGGCGCTGAGCTGCTCGGCGGTACGGGCGCGGCCGCGTCCCATCGCCAGTAAGTAGAAGCCAAAGTAGGCGTCGCCCATGGCCTCGGCGCCCGGCGTGCCAGCCATTGGTTCGGCCAGTAGCAAGGTACCGCCCGGTGGAAGCGCCTGATGAATCGAGCGGAGAATGGTCAGCGCGCGCTGCTCATCATGGTCATGAATCACACGCACCAGCGAGACAATGTCAAAGCCGGTGGGGATAGGGTCTGAGAGAAAATTGCCGCCGATCGCTTGCGCCCGCTGCGACAAGCCGGCGGTGGCAAATCGAGCCCGCGCACGATCGGCAACAGCGGGCAAGTCAAACAAGGCGAGCTGCAGATGGGGCGCTCGTGCTGCCACGCTGCACAGAAAACGCCCCTCACCGCCGCCGACATCCAGCAGCCGGTGGTGACGATCGAATGAATACGCGTCGAGAATTTCAGCGGCCACCAGTGGCTGCGATGCGGCCATCAGCTGCGAGTAGTTGCCTACGTGGTCAGCCGCCAAACCACCGGCTTGCGCGGGTGCGTCGTCGGCGGTGTAAGGGTAGAACCCTGATAATGCAGGCGCCGGCCCCTGCCCGCGCAGCAAAGCGACCGGATCCGCCAAGTCTGCATACAACGTGTCGTGATGACGAATCATCGCCAGCACGCCTTCGTTATCCACCAGCGGCGCCCCCAATACGCCGAGACCGAAACGTGGCTGTCCGCGTTCGTCACTCGCACGCGGCTCGATCAGCTTGAGCGAGATTGCGGCCGCCAGCAAACGATCGGTCGCCTCAGTGGTCATTTGGCAATGCAGCGATAGCTGCGCCAAGGTCATCGGGCCGGCTGAGAGCTTGCGAAACAGATCAAGCTTTACGCAGGCGGACAGCACCTGCGAATACACAAATCCCGCCACCAGGTCGAACAACTCACGCGCACGGCGACGCGCAAACGGCCGCGTCAGGGGGAACGCTGAAGCAGCGCGATGAAACGCCGCGCTGGCGTACAAGCGGTCGCGCAGCGCGAGTAGACGATCGGTAAGCGTGACAGTCGCTGTCGTCATCTAGGCGACTACGCGGGTCACACTGGGCGCCAACTTTCGGATCAATTCATTCGGCACCAAGCGTTTTGCCTCCATGCGTAGCAGCGTGCGCAGCTGAGCCGAGCCACGGCAGGCCGGTATCGAGGCACTTGCGTGCACGATCAATTGATCGAATAACTGAACGGCGCCAGTCAAACCCAGTTCGCCTGCAGCACTAGGACGGCCGTGCGTCACATCTTGCCCGGCGGGCTTGCCAAGCATCTCGGCGTCGCCGGCGACATCGCGAATGTCATCCGCCACTTGGTACGCCTCGCCCAACAATTCACCCAACGCGCGCCAGGGGTCGGCATCTGCGCCGGCCGCTTGCGCACCGATTGCAGTGGCAGCGACGAACAGTGCGCCGGTCTTGGCGCGCTGGTACTCGCTCAGCGATACCCTGGGTTCGCATTCCCACGCCTGACCAGCGACGATGCCGGACGGCGCGCCGACCGCCGCCGCCAGGGTAGAAATCATCGGCAACAGCCGCTGCGGGCTAATCGCACCGGCATATGCCATCGACTGAAACGCCGAGACGATCAGCGCATCGCCCGCCAACACGGCCAGACGCTCGCCATGCGCGGCGAATACCGAGGGTCGGCCGCGCCGCATCAACGCATTATCGAAACAAGGAAGATCGTCGTGAACCAGTGAGGCGCAGTGCATTAGCTCGATCGCCGCCCCACCTGCCGCTGCCAAGCTCAAGTCATCGGCGCCGCAAGCCTGCGCCACCGCCAGGGTGAGATGCGGCCGGATCCGGGCGCCCCCGGGAAATACTGCATCGCGCATGGCGGCAGCCAGCAACGGCGGACCTTCTGGCCCTTGCTGAAGCGCGAGTGCTGCCTCTAAAGCTGCCTCAATCCTTTCGGTGTTCTCCATGGCGTCTCCGTATCGACCGGCCATTGATGGCCATGGATGTAAGGTATTTGTGTCATTGCTACATGTCAAGTTTTATTGACACATCAGCCGGCAATGCCGCGGGAGGGTGCATATGCTGAGCCCACTGCTTGCATCACCTCTAGCAGCAGATCCACGCATTGCCGCGGGCTTTCCTCGTGCGCCAAGTGCCCTAACATGGGCCACAGCACCCGCTTGGCTTGCGGTAGACGCTTGGCCACCGTGGCGGCCTGCTGTGGCGGCACGGTGAGGTCATTTTCAGCGGCCACCAGCCAGACCGGCAGTGAAAGCTTGGGTAATTCACGCTCCAGGGCGTCGAGATCCCAGTGCGCCATCATGGCGAGCGCGGCGCGCACATGGCCGGGGCTTTGCATCAGCCGTTGATACAAGCGCATACCCGTCGCGTCGATCACGGAGCCAGTACTGTTCATCAGGCGTTGAATAACGACCGGATCATTGGCCTGCCAAGCAAAAAATTTTGCCGCCAATGAACCAGTGGCCATCAAGCGCGCAAGTGGCGAAAAAATCGCCCCCGCCATGCCACCGAAGCGAATGAATGCACCGTTCAAACTCACCAAAGCGGCCGGCTGTACGCTGCCATCGAGCACCATACGCGCAGCGACAGCGGCGCCAGCAGAATGCCCAACGATAAGCACGGGCGAGATTTGCATCTGTTTGAGCAGCGAAGCGACCCGCTGCGCCATACCGGGCAATGACTGCCCGGCGGCAGGCATAGGCATCTCGCTGAATGCATGCCCCGGCAGATCAATTGCAACAACACGGCAATGCTGCGCCAGCAAGGGCGCGACATCGCGCCATGAGTGGGTTGCAGATCCGGTACCGTGGATGAGCAAAACCAGCGGGGCATCGGCTCGCGCGGAAAATTCCTGCACGTGCCACAACAATCCACTCGCGCTGATGAAACGACTGTTTACGCGATTGGGCCAGTCGAGCCCGTCGACCTGCCAGTCCAATGATCTACCTCGCAGTACGCGACTCGCCGCCCGAGGCCAACCGCACCGTCTGCGCCAGCTGCGCCGAGCCGGCGTGCGGCAAGGGCAAGTAGCGCGCACGCATGGCGCGCGCCAGTGTCGCTGCCTCTTGTTGCGGCTTGGGCGAGGTGTCAATCAGCAGCGACGGTACCTGCACGAGGGCGAGTTGCTGCGCTGATTGCATTGCTTCGTGTTGCGCGCGCTCGCGTCCACCGCTGCCATCCAGCGCCACATTGGCACGACCATCCGTCAGCAACACGACCAGCGGTGACTGACCTCGGCGCGAGAGTGAATCCACCAACGACGCAGTCACTGCCAAGGCACTCGCCAAGGGTGTGCCACCACCGCCCGGCAAGCCGGACAAGCGTCGTCTTGCCGCAGTCAGCGAGCGCGTCGGTGGTAACAGCAGCTCAGCTTGACGACCGCGAAACGCAACTAACGCGACTTGATCGCGTCGTACATAACATTCCGCCAGCAGCATCTCAATTGCGCCTTTTACCTCAGCCAGCCGATGCATCGCCGACGAGCCGGAGGCATCCACTACAAATACCGTCACACTGGCACTGCGCTGGCGTATACGCGTCACATGAAAATCTTCTGCGCGCACCAGTACGCGGGCATTGGGTGCGGATGAACCACTCAGCGCACGACGTAGTCGCTGCCAGGGTGCTGCTGCGCGCAAGGTGTCGACCAAATGCAATCGCCTGCCACGCGGGTTGTTTGAACGGCGTGAGCCGATCGGTCTGCCATGCGCACCTGCATTACTGAACGAGCCTGATCTACCCGCACTTCGAATCGGCTTGATACCGGAGAGCAGCGTCGCTAATAAATTGGAAGGTATTGCCGCCTGAGCGGCATCAAGTACCCGGTCCTCCATCGCTTGCTGTTCCGAGAGCGGACTGGGTGCATCATTCTGTTCTGGCGACTGCTGCGACTCGGATGATTCATCATCTTGCTCGACTTCATCGTCATGGGGCAACTGGGTAGCGCGTGGTGCCAGTACTAGCGCAGCAGCAATCTGCGCATCGTCTTCGCTGCAGCACTCGTTTGCATCAAATGCAGCACTGGCCCGTGCCGCGAATAGCGCGAACGAGCAAGCTCGTAACGAGCTGACACCCAGCGCCATCGCCGCGGAGCAAAGCGCATCAATCATGGATTCCTGCATCTCGATAGCTTCCAAACGCTCACGAGCCGTATCGATCTCTGAGCGTGACGCCATAGCGGTTTCGATGAATCGCGGCGAAATCGAGCGCAGATCAATATCGAAAGCCATACGGTCGCACAAGGCTTCCGGCAGACCATCATCTTCAGGTGTCGCCTCGTCCAGCGCCACCACACCAAAGTGCGTGCTGCTTTGCTGACGAATACCGTCGCGCTCGACCACGACTTGCGCGTTATCCATGGTTTGCGTGATACGCGCCGCCGTCGCCCGTGAGATGCGCTCGGCCATACTCAGCACCAGTACGCCACCGTCGACAGTGGCCAGTAAACCGGTTTGCGATACAGGACGACCAGCCGACAAAGTGGCGGGCAGATCAAGCCCGCCCAGCAAACGCTCATCCGTCACCGATTGCGGTACACGGACCCAAGCGCGTTCACCCATGAGATCTTTCAACATCGCCAGCCAGGCATCACGCACGGGGCCGGCATGGGCACGCACACGCACGCCACCCAAACCAGCTGGATCAATCGCGAACAGAACCGCGACCCGCACCGCGAGTTCCCATGCCCTTCCCGACGGGTCAGGCTCGCGGTCTAAGGGTGCAAGCATCAGGCGGTCTGCGTGAACACTTCATCTATCGCGCGATGTACGCGTGTGCCGCTGCCCGACTCGTCCAGTGGGTTGCGACGTAAGCGATGACGCAGCGCAGGTGCTGCCATGCGCCGTAGATGTTCATCACCGACTTCGCGGTCACCTTCATACGCCGCCAATGCACGCGATGCGCGTATCAGGGCCAACTCACCACGCAAGCCATCGGTACCGAGCTGCATGCAGAGCTGTGCAGCGCGAGTCAGTGCCTCATCCGCCACCTCAACCTCCGGTAAGCGCTTGCGTGCCGCGACGATCCGTCGGCGAATTTTGTCGTCTTCCTTTTGCCATGCCTCGACAAACTGTTGAGGCGCTCGCTCAAACGCGTCCCGTCGCTTGACAATCTCGATACGCAACTTGAGATCAGTTGGCGTCGTCACATCAACCGCCAAACCAAAACGATCAAGTAATTGCGGTCTCAACTCGCCCTCTTCCGGATTGCCACTACCCACTAATACAAAACGTGCCGGGTGGCGAATCGAAAGACCTTCGCGCTCGACCAGGTTTTCTCCGGAGGCGGCCACGTCAATCAATAAATCAACCAGATGATCTTCCAGCAGGTTGACTTCATCGATATACAAGAAGCCGCGATTCGCGCGCGCCAACAAGCCAGGTTCAAATGCTTTGATGCCTTGCGATAGCGCACGCTCGAGATCGAGTGCGCCGACCACACGGTCCTCTGTCGCACCCAAGGGCAAATCGACTACCGGTACTGGTTTTAGTAATGACTTCGGTACCCCGGCGGCTTTTTTCGGTGCACAGCTCTCGCACGATGGCGTGCCCGCCGCAGGGTCGCAACCATAGACGCACTGCTCGACCGCACGCATTTTAGGTAGCAGCGCCGCCAAGGCACGCACGGCGGTGGATTTCCCGGTACCCCGGTCGCCCAACACCAGAACGCCACCAATACCGGGATCTACTGCTGCCGCGAGCATCGCGGCTTTCATCTCGTCTTGCCCAACGATTGCAGAAAATGGAAACACTGCCATGGCCATCACTCCTGGTTACTTACTACTCATTGTCGTAGTTATTATTTTTATCTCATCGAATCCAACGCCGACGCAGATCTATCCAATGCGTCAAACCTGATGCGAGCAACAACAGCATCACGGTGTACCAAGGCAGGCCCATCGCAGCGCTGCGAACAGACAGCATCAGACATAGCCCCGGCAAAAACATCCAGCTCAGCGATGACGGTGGCAAGCCTTGTTGTTTACGACGCCACAGCAACGTCAGCACTGCCCACTCCACCAATGTCGCGCCGATCACGAAGTCAATGAGAAGGGTGCCGAAAATATCTGGCTGCATTGATTCCCTCCCTGAACGGCGCCCGGACCGCACCCCTTCCCCAAAGGTATGGCATGGTCATTAAGCTGAAATTTACACCTTTAATGTCAATCTAGATAGACATTTTTCGCTGAATGGGGATGTCAATGTTTGGGTTTCCGAGCTTTTCCGGGACATGAATTAGATTGCCAAGTTAGAAATATTTTTAGTTGGAGTTGCCCTGACTTGCCATACAATCCGCGGTTTTGAGGTTGACCCAAAATCATAGAGCCACAGTTTCCGGCTTCCTGTCCACCAAGCGCAGACCAACATGCCAGCAAAACGCATCTCCAAAAAACATCACGCTACCTTCGAGAGCATTCGACAAACTGATGCCGATGGAAATGAGTTTTGGTCTGCTCGTGAGCTGGCTCCGCTTCTCGAGTACCAAGACTGGCGCAACTTCGTACAGGTTGTCGATAAGGCGCGGATCGCATGCAAGCAATCCGGTAGACCACCTAAAGACCATTTCGGTGACGTCACCAAAATGGTCTCCATCGGCTCTGGCGCTGTCCGCTCTGTGCCGGATCTCCTTCTGTCCCGCTATGCTTGCTATCTGATCGTACAAAACGGTGATCCAAACAAATCGGTCATAGCAAACGGACAGACCTACTTTGCGCTGCAAACCCGACGGCAAGAGCTAGCGAATGATAAAGAATTCGCACTACTATCCGAAACGGAGAAGCGCCTCGCTATTCGCAATGAACTAGCAACGCATAACAAGCACCTAGCCGCCGCAGCCAAACAGGCCGGTGTAGCGACGAGTTTTGACTACGCGATATTTCAGGATCATGGCTACAAAGGACTATATGGCGGCTTTGGCAGCAAAGAAATTCACGCCCGAAAGGGATTGCGAAAAAGCCAGAAGATTCTTGACCACACGGGTAGTACAGAACTTGCCGCAAATCTGTTCCGCGCTACACAAACAGAAGAAAAACTACGACATCACCAGATAAAAGGGAAGGCAAAAGCCAACCAAGCTCACTACGAAGTTGGTCGCAAGGTTCGTCAGACGATCGCTGAACTTGGCGGCATCATGCCGGAGGATTTACCGAGAGCGGAGCAGAGCATCCAGCAGCTAGCGTCGGCGCAGAAAAGGCTAGCGAATAAAAACAAAAAGTAAAAAGGCGCCAAAAAAATATC